>NZ_CP195790.1:300000-562500 GCF_051465645.1 Planctomicrobium limosum
TGACTGCCGGTCGTCTTCAGTTCACCACGAAGACGAGTCGACTCTTCAGCCAGATTCAGGCCGCTGAGCAATGAGTAGACGGCTTCAGCACCCATCTCGATTTTGAAGTTCCCTTCGCCGTGCTTTTCACGAGCGTCGCGAGCTTCATCTTCGGTAAGCAGCTGAAACTTTTTCAGTGGCGTTTCACCTGGATCGGTGACAACGTACTCCTGGAAATAAATGACCTTTTCCAGACTGGTTGTCTTCATGCTGAGCAGTGCGCCAAGACGGCTTGGCATGCTCTTGAAGAACCAGATGTGAACGACTGGAGCGGCAAGTTCAATGTGCCCCATTCGTTTACGACGAACACGGCTGTGTGTCACTTTCACACCGCAGCGGTCGCAGATCATTCCCTTGTATTTCATGCCGCGATATTTACCGCAAGCACATTCCCAGTCCTTTTCTGGACCGAAGATTCGTTCACAGAACAAACCATCCCGCTCTGGACGGTAGGTTCGGTAGTTGATTGTTTCTGGCTTTTTGACTTCGCCAAAAGACCAACTGCGGATGTCGTGCGGGCTCGCCAAACTGATTTTGACGGCACCGTAGTCGTTCACGCGATCGTAAGCACCTTCGCCAACGCTCACTGGAAACTCCTGATCGTAGAAAGTGGATAGCGATGTTTGAGTTCGCTGAATATTGAAAACACACCATCGAGTCGGAAAACCGCACTCAGGGGATGAGTGCGGTCATGGGCTTAATCGCTTATGAGTGTGCTTTCTCCAGCTGCATGTTGAGGCACAGTCCGCGAATTTCGTTGTTCAACACGTCGAAACTTGCAGGTGTTCCAGCTTCCAGTGTGTTTTCGCCTTTAACCATCGATTCATAGATCTTGGTACGGCCTTCCACATCGTCGCTCTTGACGGTGAGAAGTTCTTGAAGAATGTAGGCAGCCCCGTAAGCTTCGAGGGCCCACACTTCCATTTCCCCAAATCGCTGGCCACCGAAGCGGGCTTTTCCGCCCAACGGTTGCTGCGTAATCAGAGAGTATGGTCCAGTTGCTCGAGCGTGCACCTTGTCGTCGACCAAGTGGTGCAGCTTGAGCATGTAGATGTAGCCGACTGTTGTCTTCTGTTCGAAGATTTCACCGGTACGTCCGTCGTGAAGCTGAATCTTGCCTTCTTCCGGTAGACCGGCTTCGCTCAAGATGCCTCGAATTGTTTCTTCTGTTGCCCCGTCAAAGACTGGACAAATTGCGCGGAATCCAAGCTTTCCGGCCGCCCAACCCAAGTGGGTTTCAAGAATCTGCCCTACGTTCATACGTGAAGGCACGCCCAGCGGATTGAGAATGATGTCAACTGGAGTTCCGTCGGCCAAGTACGGCATGTCTTCAACAGGCAGAACCTTGGAAATAACCCCTTTGTTTCCGTGGCGTCCAGCCATCTTATCTCCGACGGAGATCTGACGCTTCGATGCAACGTAAACCTTGACCATCTGCAGAACGCCGTTCGGGAGTTCATCCCCACGTTTCATGCTGTTGAGCTTCTGGTCGGCTTCGTCAATGACATCTTCGACGAACGGCCAGACGTCTTTCATCAGCTTACGCAGATCAGCCTGCTTCTGAGGGCTGCGAAGATCCAGCTTGTCGTAGTGGTTGTGGAATCCACGTGCATAAGTTGCCACAGCTTTGGCATCGTCGATGTGGCGAAGTTCGCGACCATCGTCGTCTGTCAGGTGCTTGCCGAGAACCTTTTCAAATTCAACGAGGAAGTCCTTGAACTTCGTTGCAATCCGGTCTTGTCCGTCTTGCTCAGTCTTCTTCAGTTCCTGATCGAATGTCTTTCGGTCAGCTTCGGTAAGACTCATACGGCGAGAGAATTTCTCTGTATGAATGACGATCCCCTCAACCCCTGACGGGACTTCGAGTGATTCGTTCTTAACGTCTTCCCCTGCCTTACCAAAGATCGCGTGGAGCAATTTCTCTTCTGGTGTCAGCTCAGCTTTTGCTTTCGGGACAACCTTTCCGACGAGAATGTCACCCTGCTTAACACGGGTACCGACATGCACAACACCACCATCATCGAGGTGACGAAGTGCCTTCTCGCTGACGTTTGGAATATCGCGGGTGAACTCTTCGCGTCCCAACTTTGTTTCACGAATTTCAACGTCAAACTCATCGATGTGAATCGAGGTGTAGACGTCGTCTTTCACGAGACGTTCTGACAGGATGATCGCATCCTCGTAGTTGAATCCCTCCCATGACATGAATGCCACGAGAACGTTTCGACCAAGAGCAAGAATCCCGTTCTGAGTCGCAGCACTGTCGGCCAGAATCTCGTCCTTCTTGACCTTCTGCCCCATCGTTACGAGAGGCTTCTGGTTCAAACAGGTACGTTCATTCAAACCTGTGTACTTGCGAAGTGGGAATCGCTTTCCTTCGACTTCAATCACGTCAGCATCGACGTAAGTCACTTTACCAGCGCGATCCGATCGGACGACCATTCCGGAATACTTCGGAATCTCCATCTCCATCCCGGTTCCAACGAGTGGAGCCTCGGTGATGAGAAGTGGAACGCCCTGCCGTTGCATGTTCGAACCCATCAACGCACGGTTGGCGTCGTCGTGCTCGAGGAACGGAATCAAACCTGCGGAAACACCGACCATCTGGTCTGGAGCAACGTCGATGAACTGAACTTGCTTCGCTTCAATCCAGTGCACGTCGTTATGGAAACGGGCGAGAACACGTTCTTCGTTGATCCGGCCCTTTTCCACTGGAGTATCAGCTGGAGCAACGAACACGCCAGATTCTTCGTCTGCACGTAACCATTGGATCTGATCGGTGACTGTCCCGTTCTCTACCTTACGGTACGGAGTGATCAGGAAGCCATAATCATCCACTTTAGCAAAGATGCTCAAGCTGGAGATCAGACCGATGTTTGTACCTTCCGGCGTCTCAATCGGGCAGATACGACCGTAGTGAGAAATGTGAACGTCGCGGACTTCGAAGCCTGCACGTTTACGGTTCAAACCACCGGGGCCCAACGCACTCAATCGACGCTCGTGTGTCAACATCGCGAGTGGGTTCGTCTGGTCGACCACTTGCGAAAGTTCGCTACGACCAAAGAAGTATTCAATCGCTGCAGAAACACTCTTTGGATTGACCAAAGTGCGTGGCGACATTTCTTCGACGTCCTTCAAACTCATGCGTTCTTGCACGGTTCGACGAAGTTTCAGAAAGCCTTTACGGATTTCGTCCATCGCCAGTTCGTCGATTGTACGAAGGCGGCGATTTCCGAGGTTGTCGATGTCGTCGACGTAAGCAGTGCTGTCACCTTCGCGCAGGCGAATCAGATAGCGAACGGCATTGACGATGTCTTCCGCACGCAGCGTCATTTCATCGTCAGGAATGTCCTGATGGAACTTCCGGTTAATACGGAAGCGACCGACGCGACCTAATCGATATCGATTGACATCCGAGAACTTTTCGCGGAACAGGTCATTGGCCTTCTCCAGTGCAGGAGGATTGCCTGGACGAAGGCGCTGATAGATCTTCAGCAACGCTTCTTCGTGACTGCAGGTTGCATCTTCAATAATGCTGTTCAGAGCAAGTGGGTCATTCGTTTCATCGATTGCCAGGACCTTCTTGATACCAGCTTCAGCGATTTCCGCTGCAAGGCTGGCCGAGATGGTGCTGCAGCACTCGACGATGATTTCACCGACTCGTTCGCCGTCCTGGTAAACGATGTCTTCGGCGGCATACTTGCCAGCCAGACCGGAACCGTCGGTGCCGACTTTGAGTTCCTTTACATCGTAAAACAGCTTCAACAATGCTGTATCAGTTGTGTAGTCAGCACTCATTGCCCGCAAAAGAGTCATTGCGGAGAATCGGCCGCTCTGATCGATTCGAACTCCAAGAGAATCCTTCTTGGAAATCATGAACTCGATCCAGCTTCCGCGTTCAGGAATGACACGGCAAGAAAATGTCTTGCGTTCACCTGGCTCAGCTGAAACGACGAAATCGACCCCTGGAGAACGGTGCAACTGACTGACGATGACTCGCTCAGCACCGTTGATGATGAACTCGCCACCACCAATCATGATTGGCATGTCGCCGAGGTAAACTTCTTCCTCGATCGGCTGCTCTTTCATCAGCTTCAATGTCACGCGAAACGGACGACCATAGGTCATACGCAACTGGCGACATTCAGTTGGTGAATAGCGTGGCTTGCCCAACTCATACTTGACGTAGTCCAGTTTGTACTGGCCATCATAGCTTTCGATTGGGAAAACTTCACGAAGGATCTCTTCCAATCCTTCGTTGCGACGTTCTTCTGGTTTTTTGTCAAACTGCAAAAAACGGTAATAGGATTCTGTTTGAATCCTGGTTAAATCTGAAAGCTCATGTCGTGCTTCGATCTTGCCGAAATGCCGAATAGAATTAACGGGAACAATACGTTGATGCGGAATTGGCATACGAGGTTCTTTTTCGCGTGGGAAAAAAACGACTCTAAACAGAACAAAAACACGGAATGAACCGCCCCGACGTACTACGATCTAATCGGGAAAATCATCGGATAGAGAATCCGAATCAATTGGGATTGCGGTCGACAAGACAGTTTGAAAGTCTCGTTCCCGCTGGTGGTGGAGAGTGGCGATGCCCTCGCTGAATGGGGGGCATGCGTGAGACCGGAACAGCGACTCGTGGTGCTAGGCTCACGGTAAGAATATCCCTCACAGCACATAAATAAGATGTCCCCGGAGTTCGGAGACCCACCCGCGACTGCAAGCGTATCTGCTGCATACGATGTTGAACGTGTCATGAAAAAATCAGACCAGTTCAATGCCGACTGTGTGATCCGCAAGTACCACCGACTACCGTTACTCCAGGTATGACTTAAAAACCGCGAAATCGGAATCCTTCCGAAAAACATCGTTCTAAGTTGACCTGTTGAACAGTGGCTTTGTGGGCAACGGATATTGAACACAGAAGCAACAACGACCTGCTATTGAGCGCGGATTGCGCAACAACCTACCAATAGTGATAGGCTGACAGTTGTGTACGTTAGCATTCTCCGAAAAAAATGCAACTGATCGGCACAAGCAATGCTCAAATTGAGCCTCTCGGACGATTTTTGTCAGTTTTTTCGGAAATCAATCTGACAAGTCGGTGGTTGATGATCCAACTGACTCAATAAAAAAAGGGACGAAGCCGAAATGTTTGGATCGGCTTCGTCCCTTTGGTGAGCACTGAATTACTTCAGTTCTGCAGAACCGCCAGCAGCTTCGATTTCCTGCTTGATCTTCTCTGCGTCTTCTTTGGCAATACCTTGTTTCAGGGCCTTTGGGGCACCTTCAACGAGGTCTTTAGCTTCTTTCAAGCCAAGACCGGTGATGCTGCGAACAGCTTTGATCACGTTGATCTTGTTGTCGCCGACTTTGGTGAGAACGACATCAAATTCGGTCTTTTCTTCAACAGCAGCAGCTGCGCCTGCAGCTGGAGCTGCCATAATAACAGCTCCGCCGCCTGCTGGCTCGATGCCGTGTACTTCTTTCAAGTAATCAGCGAGAGCTTTAGCCTGCAGCAGGGTCAAGCCGACGAGCTTGTCGCCGAGTTCGGTTGTTGCTGCATCGAATGACTTGGCTGGTGCTTCAGCGACTTCAGACATTTCCATATCTCCGTGAGTTGAACGCCGGCGAGTACCGTCCGGCTCGGTTGAGTGAATAAATCGGCCGCTTCACTCGGCCGAACCGGGACGCTACGCAGCGTCTCCGTCCTCTTTTCCGTCTTCTTCTTCTTCCGACATCGCTTTGAGTTGTCCGGAGATTGTTCCCCCGGGCCCCAACAAGGCGCCTGCCAACTTCGCTCCAGGGCTGAGCAACAACCCTGCGATCTGACCAATGAGTTCCAGGCGGCTGGGACCCTTAGAGATCTCATCGACGCCCTGAGAGTCAACTCCCTGACCGTCTACTACGCCACCTTTGATGGCGAGCTTGTCGAATTTCTTTGCCCATTCCGTGATTTCACGAGACAGGCCGACTACGTCCTCTGTACCCCAAGCCAGGGTCGTTGGACCGTCGAACGAGACACCGGAAACGTCAAGTCCAGCGTCTTTCAGTGCCAAACGGGCAAGTGTGTTCTTCACGCCGAGGAGCGAAACGCCCTTCTTGCGAAGTTCTTCCCGAAGATTATTCTGGGTAATTGCGTCGAGTTTGGAGACATCCAACACGACAAGATCGCGTCGATCGCCGAGTTCCGTGCGGATCTCGCGAACGATCATTTCTTTTACGGGTTTACTCATGTCTTGTTTCCACAGTCTGAAAAGACCTGCTTAAGGCGGTCTTCGGTCGTGATTCAGATGAATGACTCGCTACACAGCTGCAACAGGAATGCCAGGCATTTGTGTTGCGGTAACGGTAACGGACCGAATGTATTGCCCTTTTGCAGCCTGTGGCTTCAATTGAACAATCAATTGCAGCAGAGCTTGGATATTCTCAGTCAGGCTTTGCTCGCTGAAGGACATCTTTCCGACGACACAATGAACGTTGCCGCCATCGTCTACGCGGAATTCGACTTTACCTGCTTTGTACTCTTTTACGGCAGTTGCGACGTCTTGAGTGACTGTCCCTGCCTTTGGAGATGGCATCAGACCACGTGGTCCGAGAACTTTACCCAGCGGACCTACAATCCCCATCATATCTGGAGTTGCGATCGCGACGTCGAAGTCCATCCAGCCGTCTTTGATCTTGTCGGCGAGTTCTTTGCCGCCGGCGAAATCGGCACCAGCTTCATTTGCTTTGGCAATGTTCTGGTCTTTACAGAATACCAGAACTCGCTGTGTTTTACCGATGCCGTGTGGCAGAACCAAGCTTCCACGCACGATCTGGTCAGCGTGCTTTGGGTCAACGCCTAAGCGGACAGCCAAAGTGACCGATTGATCGAACTTGCTCGGCTTAATGCCTTTAGGGAGTTTGCCTTCAAGTCCCTTGAGAGTCGTGATGGCGTCGGAAATTGGCAAAGGATTCAATTTCTCGGTCGCTGCACGGAGTGCGGCTTGCCGCTTCGATACTTTCATTATTTTCTTCCTGTCCTTCAGCAATTGATGAAATCGCTGTCTGCGGACTGAACCAGTTCGAAAGATTCTGCTCACGTACCTGACAGACTTGCCAAGCAGCAGATCAGACTAGTCAACAATTGTGATGCCCATACTGCGAGCAGTACCAGCGACCACCTTTGCTGCTTGTTCGATATTCGAGGTGTTCATGTCCTCGAGTTTCTTCTGTGCAATTTCTCGAACTTGTGCCTGAGTGACGGTACCAACTTTTTCGGTACGTGGATTCGCGGCACCTCGAGCAACCTGAGCAGCCTGTTTCAGCAGCACAGCTGCCGGCGGGCTTTTCAGGATGAATTCGAACGAACGATCATTGTAAACAGTGATAATGACGGGGATCACAGTCCCTGTCATATCGCGTGTACGCTCGTTGAACTGCTGAACAAATTGACCAATATTCACGCCGTGAGGACCGAGCGCGGTACCGACTGGTGGAGCAGGTGTCGCCTGTCCGCCTGTGATTTGTACCTTGATCTGAGCAGTAACTTGTTTCTTCTTAGCCATTACCCGTTCTCGTTTACCACGACGGTGATCACACCTGGTTTATTTTTTGAGGCAGCTGATATTGAAGGCGATTTTTGGGTCTTCAATACACTATCCGCGACTATATTCTTCGCGAAAGCACTTGGACACGCAAATTGAAGTGCGGTGGGTTACACCTTTTCGACTTGCCAGTGTTCGAGTTCAACCTCAGTTGGTCGCCCAAAAATTTCGATGATGATCTTGACCTTGCCGGTCATGTCATCCATCGAATCAATCGATCCCTCGAAACTTTCGAATGGACCCTCTTTCACTTTGACGTGATCACCAACTTCCACGTCGAATTTAACAGCAGCCTTTGCAGGCTTTTCGACTTCGCCTTTGACGACGACTTCTTCGATTCCGAGCCAGCGACGAACTTCATGAATTTCCATCGCAATTGGTTTCCCAGCTGCTCCGGTGAAATCACCAACTCCGCCAGTCGAACGAACCAAGTGCCAGGTTTCGTCGTTGAGTTCCATTTGAATCATCATGTAACCAGGTAGCGTTTTGTGCTCCCGTACACGACGACTTCCGCCTTTTGTCTCTACAACCTTTTCTGTCGGGATGTAGATTTGACCAAAGCATTCTTCAGCGCCTTCCATCTTGATTCGACGGAGGAGTGATTCGCGAATGGAACGTTCGCGATTGCTCTGGACCTTGAGTACGTACCATCGCATGTTGGCGTTTTCTTCGCCATTCAATGCGATCATGTCAAGAGTTGGGATTTTCGATGCTTTCGAAGATCCGGATTTCTTGGCAGAGCTGTTACGTTCTTCGTCCATGCGCGAGCCAAGCATTTTTGTGGATCACTCGGCTTTTTTCAAGCGATCCAATAGACAAAAGGTCAGAATTTCCTTGTGTTCTACACGAACGTCAGGAATTGTAATTATGTTGATTATTTTTGGAGAAAGCCAATCATCATGAAAAGCTGCTGCCAAACAATGTCACAAAGGAACAGGTAAGCGCCGAATCCCGTCATCGTAACGAGGACGACTGCGGTTGCCCGTTTCAGGTAGTCCCAAGTGGCCCAGGAAACTTTGTCCATCTCTGCTTCGACTGAGATGAGAAAGTTTGCAAATGGTGGCCAGTTGACCAGTGCGAATGACAGCCAGATTCCAGCGACTGCAATGAAAGCTGGGATTCCGACTCGAATCCAGTTCACTGAGTCCGCGAAAATGGTCGCATTGAGTCGCCAAGCTGTGATTATAAATATGCCAGCGATCGCCAAAAAGATAATTTGACGAACGATCCGTCCCTGGCTTCCCTTAAAGATCTTGGCCTGAAAAAGGGTGGCCAAGAAGGATGTTTCCGCTTTCGCCTTAGCCATCCTGGACTTGTCCTTAACTGGGGAGTTGCAGCTGGTGTTCCGTCCGGCTGCTTTGTGGATTTATTACATTGGAAATGTAATAACACGGGCGGAGGGACTTGAACCCCCAACCTGCGGATTTGGAATCCGCTGCTCTGCCGATTGAGCTACACCCGTAGAATAGATTCAACATGGTAGAGGCTGCCCGCGAAGCGTTTCGGGGACAGATTCTGTACCGGTTGCACTATTTCTTACGTGATTCTTTGTGCAGCGTATGCTTGCGGAGCTTCGGGCAATATTTCATGAGCTCAAGCCGCTCTGTCCCGCGCAGTTCTTTGATCGCGCGGTAATTTCTAGCGCCTGACTCAGTGCATTCCAGCCAAACGTATTCGCGGGCCATTATTTCACCTCGTAAAACGTCAGTAATCCGGTGCCGCTTTTATTACGACATGCCGGATTGCTGTAATCGTTGTCGTAAATTTTGACAGATTGCCCACAGTTGTTACTGCGGGCAATCTATCGACTCTTTAATTATTGCAGGATCTTCGTGACGATCCCGGACCCGACTGTACGGCCCCCTTCGCGAATCGCGAAGCGGCTTCCGTCTGTCAGAGCGACTGGCTTGATCATCTCGATTTCGAGTTTCACGTTATCGCCTGGCATACACATTTCTGCGTCGCCGAGCAACTTCACGGCACCGGTTACGTCGGTGGTACGGAAGTAGAACTGTGGGCGGTATCCGCTGAAGAACGGGGTCTTACGGCCACCTTCGTCTTTGCTCAAGACGTAGACTTCAGCTTCGAACCGGGTGTGTGGCTTAATGCTATTTGGAGCAGCCAGCACTTGTCCACGCTCAACGTCTTCCTTCTTGGTACCGCGGAGGAGAATACCGACGTTGTCGCCAGCTTCGCCCTGGTCCATCAGCTTGCGGAACATTTCGACACCTGTACAGGTTGTTTCCTGGGTGTCTTTCAGTCCGATGATCTGAACCTTTTCGCCGACCTTAATCTTACCGCGTTCGATACGACCGGTGACCACTGTACCGCGGCCTTCGATCGAGAACACGTCTTCGATTGCCATCAGGAATGGCTTGTCGACTTCGCGAGCTGGTTCTGGAATGTCTGAATCCAGAGCATCCATCAACTCGCCGATGCAAGCGTTCTTCTCTGGATCGGCAGGATTGTCGAGAGCTGGCTTTGCTGACCCACGGATGATTTTGACGTCATCGCCTGGGAAGTCGTACTTGTTGAGGAGGTCGCGAACTTCCATCTCAACGAGTTCGAGGAGTTCTTCGTCTTCGACCAGGTCGCACTTGTTCAAGAATACGACGAGAGCCGGAACGTTCACCTGGCGAGCCAAGAGGATGTGTTCGCGGGTCTGTGGCATTGGACCGTCGGAAGCGGAACAGACCAGAATAGCACCGTCCATCTGGGCGGCACCGGTGATCATGTTCTTAATGTAATCCGCGTGTCCCGGACAGTCGATGTGGGCATAGTGGCGAGTGTTTGACTCGTACTCGACGTGCGAAACGGCAATGGTGACAGTTTTCGTCTCATCGCGAACCGTCCCGCCTTTTGCCACTTCCGAATAGGCAACTGGGGTAGCAAGTCCTTTGGTTGCCTGCACGGCAAGGATTGATGCGGTCAGTGTGGTTTTACCATGGTCGATGTGCCCGATGGTTCCCACGTTGACGTGCGGTTTTGTCCTCTGAAATGTTTCCTTCGCCATGACTAGCGCTCCAAAACTCCCAATAACCTTCGTCGAGTATTCATGCGGTTGAGTTGCTCCGCACCAATTTAAAAGCCTTACGGTACACCCGTAGATGCTCTCTGACAAAACCGGACGGACCGGTAAGCTGCTGGTGGGATTTGAACCCACGACCTCGTCCTTACCAAGGACGCACTCTACCAGCTGAGCTACAGCAGCAGTCTATTGGCGATCAGACCGTTTCAAATTATTGAACGGTTTGATCGGGCCAAGTAAAAGCGGGTGAAGGGAATCGAACCCTCACCACCAGCTTGGAAGGCTGGAGCTCTACCATTGAGCTACACCCGCATCTTTTTGCTTGGCGGCAGACTGAACTGCTAAGTTGAATTAGCGATGTCTGCGTCTCAAGTCAGTTTCAAGTCGCAGCAAGTTGCGAGTTTGAAACTTTCATCTTTTTATAGAGATTGAAAAGTTTTTGCAAACTTGTCTTCTCTTTTAAGTCAAATGCGGCCGTGGAGGCCGCAAATGTCGTCGAAAAAGTGGGGGCGGAAGGATTCGAACCTTCGAAGGCAGAGCCACCAGATTTACAGTCTGGCCCCATTGGCCGCTCGGGCACACCCCCCATTGATCCCGACGTCGTTGTTTGTTGCCCTTTTGGGGGACGACAGACAACTTACACATTCTTTGCTCTTTTGAGAGCTAGTGGAGGGATTTGAACCCACAACCGCCGGTTTACAAAACCGGTGCTCTGCCGTTGAGCTACACTAGCTAAGAAGCGGTGTAAGTCGCGAAGTATAGCGGCGGCATGGTGCGTTGCAAGTACAAACGCACCATGATCCAGAGTTCTCAGAAAACGTTCTTCTCGTGCGGCTTTGGGTGAAGTTGTGTCGTGTGGTTCGCAGACCCATTTCGCGTGATTTCCGCGGTTTCATGGGGCGTGTGTCGTGGCTTGCGAGATGGCCAGCGGCTTCTGATTGCGGCGACATGCGATTGATCTGTTTGAAAGAATTTGGAAATTCTTTCATGAAAGGCCATTCGACATCAAAGTGTGTGGCCTAAGGCTGCTGTCTTTATTCTGCCCTGTACTCCCCTTCTCTGTGACGCCTTCTGAGATGCATTTCCGTGCTCTCTGATCCAGGGGCCTCATCCGAGTCGAGACGTTTGTTTGATATTTCGTCCCGCTGCGGGGCATCGTTGATTCGAGCGTATGCGGCTGACGTACTCACGTTTCTCGTCGTCTTTCAGCAAGCTTCCGAGACGTGATAGACGACCTGGTGCTCCCCAGTCTTTTTAAGGATCGTCTGTGTTGAGCTTTTGTGGTGATTTGGCATCGTGGTGATGTTTGCCTGCATCCCGTGTCGTAAGAGACTCCGGGGAAAGGCGTTGCGATGGATTAAGTGCTCTGCTCTGCCGTTGAGGTTTGCTTTTCTCAACATTGTTTCGGCTTGGCAACGTCAGCTTGTTGTGGTGTTTTCATGAATTAACACCTTCGTAAGTCACCTGTGAGAAGAGGGTTGTGTTCTGTTAATGGCGAACTGCGGGAAAATCTTGTTCATTCTGGCATTCGCACTGCTTTACAGAACGCTACGGCGACATGACAGGACTGATCTCTCTCAATAACTGGTCCGTGACGCCGACTCTCTCTCAAACTCACTCATGTGAAGGTGTCTCAATGGTTCTGTTCAATCAATTGCTGAATGACGAAGCGGGTTTCATTGTCTCCGCCGAGTTGGTGTTGGTTTCGACCGTCGTTGTTTTGGGAATGATTGTTGGTCTGGCTGAAGTTGCGAATGGAATCAACGAAGAGTTGGAAGATGTTGGATCAGCTTTCGGGATGATCAATCAGAGTTACTGCTTCACTGGATTCACTGGCCATAAAGCATCGATGACCGGCAGCCACTTCAATGATCAGGCTGACTTCTGTGATGGGGAATTCGACATCCGTTGCGATGGCGGAGCACAGCCTGAAGGCAAGAAGAACGGGTACAAGTAACAGCAACTGATGCTGGCAAATTCCATTGCGTTCAAACGAAAAAACCTCGCTCCAAGTCTCTGGAAGCGAGGTTTTTTATTGAATTCAGGGATTTTAGAGTGCTGGGCGCCGGTGTGCGGCGATCAGCAAATGCCCATCAGTGAATTAGACGTTCGAGTACTGGTTCAGGTACGGAAGGTCATTCATTTTGGTTTGAATTGCAGGCTGGTTGGCGAGCAATTGTCCGAGGAAGTCCCATTGTCCGGTGACCAGTGCTTCGTGGGCACTCTTTGGCATGGTCCCCTGCACTACTTCATTGCCGAAAGTGATCTTCAGGGTCTTCATGTCGATATCGAGTTGCAGATTTGGGTCTGCAGTAATCGCAGCGTCCAGCTTTGCAAGATCTTCGTGGCTGGCTGTGATCGGAGCCACGCCCAGGGAGATGCAATTCCCGAAGAAAATCTCCGCGAATGACTCGGCAACGACAGCCTGCAAGCCCCATCGCATCAACGATTGAGGAGCGTGTTCACGGCTGGACCCGCAACCAAAATTTCGGCCAGAGACCAGAATTTTTGCGTTGCGATAACGTGGATCGTTGAATGGGTGTGACGGATCCTGCTCACGATCGTCTTCGAATGCATGCTCGCCGATTCCGTCAAATGTCACGCATCGCAGAAATCTTGCTGGAATGATGCGGTCGGTGTCGATGTCATCCAGAAAGATCGAAACCCCGGAACCAGAAATCTGTTCAACGCATTGCATAACGAATCGCCAAGACTGAAGTTCAAAAACAAAAACTGTGTGGCCGAGTCGAGTAAGTCACGGCAGGGACGTTGATGATAAGTCATTACCGTGTCGTGGATTGCGAGTGAAGTCTACGCCATACCTCGGTGACTGACCATCTTTCGTCGCCAACTATTGTATTCGCTCGTCGCCGGGATGCCAGTGGAGATCGTTCCCGTCTAGCACATCGTCTCGGAGCCGAACTTCTCATCAGGCGTGTGAGGAGAAATCCTGGGGGCGAAAAACACTTTGCTTACTGGTGTTCTCCAGTGCGGAGTTAAATGGTGAGGTGAGCCCGTATTTCTTGCCGGGTAAAGTTAGAAATCGCCGACGTACTCGCCTCCGGCTCGTGAGCCCAGTGCGCCCCAAACGCCGTAGGGGCTTTCGCCCTTGGTAACGGGCGGCTTTGTCAGGTCTCCCGCATGAATGGAATCGGAAATGAATCGGACTGAACCGTCTGCTAATGCAGCGTTGACCCCGCCGGGGTGATTACTACTGGGGGCCCGAATGACTGCAAAATTGCCTCCATTAATTGGAGGGCTGACGCATGCAGGTCCATTCGGTGGCAGGATGGTGTTCACATACCATGCTTCTGGGGCGTTCGATGCCCAGCAGACTCCATCTGGGACTGAAGGTTCTTTGCTGTCAGAGTTGTATTTTCCATTGACGACCGTCTGATCGCAAATGGAAGGATTCGTATCGATTCCCTTCACATTCTTCAGAGTTCTCGCTGTTGGTGCTTCTTGCCCACCCAAGCAGCGTTCGCTGAGCATAATTGTGTTAGATAGGCCGTCCGTGACTTCCCGCATTCGAATGCATTTACGGAACCCAAAGAGCCCTCGAGGTTCAGTCGCGACTTCGTTCATGGATTCATCGCGAACACTGTCTGATTGGGGCGTGTCCCCGGCTACGAAGTAGTAACTCCGCATTGGGAATGGTGTGGAGAATTCCTTATTCGACGAGGAAGCAGTTACGGATTCGGGGCACAGGAAGATTGAAAGTGGTTCTTTAGGATGTGGGAAGGTCTCACTGTCGGGGCGCCCTCCCTGCCCTGGAGCACTTCCGATTTCTTTGTAAAGACCGGCGTGATCAAGAAAAGGAAGCAGCGGGACCATTCCACTCAGCATTTCCTCGTTGCTTCCCTTGCCGCTGGTTCCACCTCTTCCAAAGGGAAATATGCTGTAGAAATCGTGATAGTTATGGACTGCGAGGGCCTGCATCTTTAGATTGTTCATGCACGTAGTCCTTCGTGCGGCCACCCTGCTCTGTTGCACAGCAGGTAAGAGAAGAATGATCAGTAAAGCGATCGAATTGGCCACTGCAAGGAGTTCGATCAAAGTAAAACCGCTACGTCTCGCCTTCATTGTGTGGCCCTTCACGCTGGATGGCTTCTAGAACTCTTTCCCGACTCATTGCGATGTCGAGGAAAGTCAGATTTTAGAACGTTAACGCTAACCCTATTTCATCAGTCATTAAAGCAAATTTGATGGGACTCGTCCTGAAAACTTGAAATTCCCATCCGTTTGATGAGCGTGAATCAAGTCCTCTGACCTGAATGCATTGAGGTGTAAGTTCCCAAATCGATCGAAACTCCTTTATGATGCCTTCACGGTGATTGATTGGTTCCGGGCTTCAGAGACTTCAAGCGAATGCGTCGCTGAGAGACTCTGGCCTGTTCTTCCTTCCACAAAGGCCGACACCATGACGCAGACACGACGGGCATTTCTTCAATCTGGATCACTTGCTGCACTCGCGGCGATGTCGGGAACCCAATTCCTTCGGGCGGCGGATTCGAATCCTGCCGTAGGGAAGATGAAGTTGGGGCTTGTGACATACCTGTGGGGGAAAGAATGGGATGTTCCGACCCTGATCAAGAATTGCACCGAAGCCAACTTCCAGGGAATTGAGCTGCGATCTGGGCATAAGCACGGTGTTGAACTGACCCTGTCAGCAGCTGAGCGTGCTGAGGTCCGTAAGCGATTTGCTGACTCACCTGTCGAGGCGGTGGGCATCGGGAGTGCTTGCGAATATCACGCAGTCGACCCTGCGGTGTTGAAGAAAAATATTGAAGAAACCAAGCAGTACATTCTTCTGTCGAAAGATATTGGCGGCACCGGAGTGAAGGTTCGCCCGAACGATCTTCCGAAGGAGGTCCCAGCCGAGAAGACAATCGAGCAGATTGGAAAGGCTCTTCTGGAGGTCTCAAAGTTTGCTGCTGATCATGGTCAGGAGATTCGTGTGGAAGTCCACGGGCGACTGACCAGTAATATCGAAGTGATGCACAAGATCATGGAGATTGGCGATCACCCTGCATCGCGTGTCTGCTGGAACTGCAATAAGCAGGATCTGGATGGGCAAGGATTTGATGCCAACTTCAAACTCTTGCAGGATAAGATTGCAACAGTTCATATCCATGACCTGACCGTTAATGACTACCCGTGGGTACGGCTCTTTGAAATGTTGAATGGAATTCAATTCAGCGGCTGGACAATGATTGAAGATCATCGAGTCCCGAAAGATATCGTTGCTGCGATGAAGGCCAACCGTGTCGAGTGGGAGAAATTGCGGCTCCTGAAATAAGCTGGCGACGATCAAGTCGGTTCTTGGGCGTCTGTGCTCTCGATCGTTGAGGTCTTGAGCACGACGCCCTTTTTCATTGCCGCATTCGAAAGCTTCAGGGCAGCGTCAACGAAAACAGGCAGGCGAACCCGTGATGGTGACGCCTGCCTGTTTTCATTGTAGTGGAGATGAACTGGATTCGATCAGATCACATTGAGCTCGGGCACCTTGCGAAATCACTTCCACGCTTCCGCCACGCGGCGAGTTGCGTTTCAACAATCGAGACGGCCGCTGCGCGGGCACTTGGTAGAGCAAACTGCTCTAGTTTGCGATCACGCGAATCGGTTGGTCTCGAACTAGTGGCTCGGTGTAGTCAGCGGACTCAAGTTCCATTGACAGTTTCGTTGAGCCGGGGGCATTCGCGATGGCAGCGATCTCGAATGTCTGTTCACCAGAGACACCGATTTCCGGGAGTGCCTTGAACTCAATCGTACGGCCTTGAACTGTGTATTCTGTCGGGCCATATGCGTTGGCGAATTCAAAGCCAGCTGGAAGTACGAATCGAGGTTTCACGCTCCGTGCAGGCTCAGATCCTTCATTCTTCAAAGTCAGTTTGAAGGAGACTCGTTCGCCGACAATGACGGTTCTCTGATTGGCTGAAACGTCAACTGCGAGTTCAGCGAACCCACGCGTCTTGAGAGATGTTGCGATCTCAACGCGGTTGCCTGAGTCGTCCTGGGCGGCCAGTGTTCCATTGTGATCGCCACTTGTATGTGCGATGAATGACGAGTTCATTTCACGGCTCTCACCGGGGAGAAGTTCTGGAAGATTCCAGGTGATGAGACGTGTGTTTGAATCCCAGCGACCGCTGCGTGGAAGAGTCGCCAGTTCAACATTCACTGGGACCTTTTCCTGAATGATAATGTTGTTCAGCTTCTTCCCGGAATTGTTTGTAATTCGGGTCACCATTTGTGCTGGTCGACCGACAAAGCGATTGTCTGGACCGGTTCTGGTCAGTTCCAGACGGCCTTTGATAACATGGATGTCTGCACGTGCTTCATCGTGTGTCTTGTTGTCGATTGAGATCTGAGCGACTGGTGTGAACGTCCCGGCCATTTCTGGGGTGACATTGAGTTCGATGATCTTCTCTGCACCGGAGTTCAGGGTGCCTGCTTCGTATTCCAGATCGTTCCCACCAGGGTGCTTCAGGCCGGCTGGAAGAATCGTTCTCAGGTAGACGTTCTTGGCGGGTCCCTGCCCGATGTTTCGAAGTTTGAACTGAATCGTCAGGTGTTCTCCCAGAGCGGCTTCGTTGGGACTGACCATCTCAATTGAGAGCTTCGGAGCGGTGACGTTGATGCTTGCTGAAACGGATGCAGCAAAGGAGACGGTGGCAACGCTTCCAATTTGGCCGGACTCAAGTGGAGTCACTTTCAGTTGAATCTTGCGTTCTTCGCCTGGGGCGATGGTGTCAAGTTGCCAGCTCAGTTTACCGTCGTTGAGGTACGCCTGCGGGATCGTCCCTTCGAGCTGGGTTCCTTTCGGAATCCGGTCTTCAACGATGACGTCACGCGCTGGGCTTCCACCGACGTTTCGGATCACGATTGCGTAGACAACCGGTTCTCCAATGACAGCTTCTGGCGGAGCAACTTTTTCGATCTTGAGTTCTGGTGACTGCAGCCCCATCCCGGGGTTCTTCTCTGGAAGTGCTGATCCCAACAGGCTGTTTGGAGCTTGAGGCTGAACCGGAAGTGCTGCCGGTGCCGGATTGTTCAATGGAGCTGGATTGCTCATTGGTGCCGGAGTCGGATTGCCCAATGGGGTTGGGTTTGCAGCAGGGCTTGGAGTCGCTGCTGGAAGTCCGAGTTCAAGTCCTCCAAGGCTCGGAAGTGGTTTGCTTTCTGGTTCCTTCACTCCCATTGAAGGTGGAACTTGAGGAAGCGCACTCGGAGTCGGCAATGCTGACGGCAACGCTGGCGTGCTCGGCTGCTTGTTGAGTTCCGGAAGCACAGATGCAGGTGCCGCTGGAGGAGTCATTGCTGGTTGAGGATTACTACTTGGAAGTTCTGGAAGAACCTCCTCTGTTTTTGGAGCGGCAGATGGAATCGCTGGCATCTCAGGTGATGACGCCAGGCTTGCAGGTGGAAGCGGTGGCATTTCAGCTGGGATTGGAGACGCTTGTAATCCGAATGGATCGGTGCCGGATGAAGCCTTTACTGGTGTGACAGGCTGAGACGGCAGGGTCGCCAATGGAGTTGGTGTCAGTGGTGTCGGTTCAGGCAGGACTGAATTTGGTGCTGCAGAACTTGGCAGTCCTGAATTGCTCAGGGTTGGCAACACTTCAGACTGCTTTTCGAAACTCGGAAGTTCCATGGCCTTCGGCTCAGGAATCACCTCTGACCGAGTGAGAGGACTTACAGGGGATTCCGTAGTCGCTGGCATGTTCAGAGGAGCTGCGCTGCGGCGTCGTAGAGCGGATGCAGGTTCAGTTGCCAGGAACGGGCGCGGCTCTTCAGTTGCCGTCATTCCGCCAGCATTGGAGAGCTCGTTCTGCTTCGACTCAACGCCAGCAACCGGGAGAATCTCAGGAGTCGGCATTGCCGGTTTTGGCAAGGCGAGAGTCGGTTCGAGCTCAGCTGGTGATGTCTCTCGCTGAACTGGTGCGGCAGATGAATTTGATGGCAGCAGTTCCGGCTTCTCAGGAAATGCGAGTGGAAGCTTGTTGTTCGTCGGCAGGTCTGCCTGTGGCAATTCTTTCACGGCCAGAGTCGGGACTGGTTCCATCTCTCCTTTGGGGAAATCTGCTGGAACGTCCATCGCCTTTGCCGGCAACGGTTCTGCAATGATCGGCATCACTGGCAACGCTGCTGGCTCTTTCGTTTCATTTGCAGACAGAGAAGCCAATGGCAACTGTTCTTCGGACTGGTCCTTCATCTCCGCTGCAACTGGGACGGCAGCAGGCATCGAATCGCTGGCTGCGAGAGGTTCTGGATTTGGAAGGGATGGCAGTTCGCGTTCTGGAGCCTGAGTTGGGGCACTCATTCCGGAAGGGAGCCCGAAAGGATCTGCGGCAGGCATCGCAGCGACTGGAGCTTCCGAAGCTGGTGCAGCTTTCACATCCTCTTTGGTCGCCTCTGTGCTGACGATCTCCTTGGAGCTTTCTGACACGATCTCTTTTGTCTCAGTCATCGTTGATGACTTCGTCATTTCTGCTGACGATGACTCACGATTGAGCAGTGAAAGTGTATTAGCAAATTCGGATGCTTTGCTGTCCTGTCCTTCTGCCTGTTCTTCTGGTTGAACAGGCATTGCCGATACATCAGGGGATGCTTGTGGAAGGGCAGCTGGTTCTTCTGATTGTGGCATTGCCCGAGAGTTGGAAACCATCAATGGATTCGATGGCGTCTTCTCGTTCTGTGCGAGTGAGTCGTCAGCAAAAAACTGTGGCAACGCAGCTGGTTCAGCTTCAGCAGGCTGCTTCATTGCAGCAAGAGTTGGTGTTGGCTCTTCTGGCTGTGGTTCAATCGAATTCCCGGAGAACAGATCTCGCGATGCCGGTTGCGATGGTGGTGCCGCGGCGAGTGTTGGTTCTAATTCTTCTGAAGAAGCTCCAGAGGCAGTCGCCTTTGCAGGGACCTTCTGGAAGGCATAATGCGACGATTCGTTCTTGTCGGATTTCAACTTCACTGTCTGCGGTTTGGTGTCAGCTTCCGGTGAAGTGACCTTCACGAAACTGTCGACATCAAGGTTGGTGGCGGCAGATTGAAGCCCCTCGTGCGCTTTCCAGACGACTACGCAGCTACCACTAATGACGGCCAATAAGACGCCGACTTTTAAAAACAGGTTCTGCATCCGGGAAGTCCTTTCCCCACAACCAGACAAGGAATCGTCCGGCTGAGAGTCATTGACAAAATCGATATCGCCGACAGTCAGCTCTCATGTCTGCGAGTTCAGGGGTCGCTAAAACTGTTTGCCTGACAGGCACCCAGAGGACGATCCCGAGAATAGTCGCAACACATTTTTACATTTCACGCCGCGCATGCGGAAAAAGCGTGATTCCACAAGAGGTTAATAACAAAAAAAATAAAATCACGTAAAGTCGAATCCCTGTTCGGCAATTTTTGCTGGAAATCTTTCGAGTTCGAATAGTGATCGAGTTTGAATGCGGGGAATAACTAGAATAGAGTGGCACAGTGGACTGTAACGGTCACAGAAAGGGATCCATGCGGTACGGTTGTTAGGTGGCCGTCTCTTGGATTCGAACCTGTCTGAGGCTCGTGTAAATGCCGATAAAGTGGATAGCGATCACGCTTTCTGGCTGTCCGCAGTTAAGGCGCAAATCGATCACGGAGTGACAATGCGATACGGGAATGCTCGTCAGTATAACTGGACTTGGACGATAGTCTGCAGCTGTCTGTCCATGTGGGCAGCAACGAAAACCTGGGGGGATGACGCCGCGAAACCGCCTGTCGGTTTGAACGGTCTGCTGGCAACAGCTGCCCCTGCGGGTCTGACAGAAGACGATTTCAAGGATATGGCCGACTCAATCGACCAGTCCTGGAAGAGTTGGACAATTGAAACTGGGGATCTGGTAAAGAGTTGGTACGAAGGGGATCACACGACACTTGAAGCTCAACAGGCGGAATTGAACCGTCTGAAAGCCAAAGTCGGAACCCTGAAGAAAGCACTGTCAGACAATCGCTATCGTGCGATTTTCCCACAGCTTTCCAGACTGTATAGCCGCCTTGAGCCAGAAGTTCACATTGCTGAAGCTGTGTTGAACTCTCTCACTCATAGCGAAGTGGATGCTCAGAAAGCCCGCCTGACTCCAGCGTTGGCTCAAGTGCGAACCGCAACAGCCAATCTGCAGAACGACCTTCGCGGTTTCCGTAATGCAAAAGACTGGCAGGAATGGGCGAACGTTGCCGGGCTCTCGAAGTTGACCCCGGAATCTACCGATGTCTTCGCGGTTGTTACTGCCGTAAAGACAAAGATGGACAACACATCGAGCTACGCTCCTGCTGTTCAGGAGTTTCTGAAACGCGATTCATTCACCCAACTCGAGGCTGCTCTTGACGGTGCATTGAAGGCATCAAGCGATCCAGTTGCATTTGATTCTGCAGCCCTGCGTGAATCTTATGCAAAGTTGCTCGGTGTTCTCGCTGAGTACCGCACCCAGCCAACTCTCGCTCTTGAAGGCGAGATTCGTAAGCTGCTGGAAGAGATTCGTTCGAAGTCACCAGATGGTGGCGATCGATTCGCCAATGTTCTGAGCCGTCACTACACGAACTACAATCTTCGCCTTGTTGTCACTGAAGGAATGATCAACCGTCTGTTCCAGGAAACACGACTGGAAAACGGCCTGATCAACGAACGGACTTCAGAAGCCAACATTCGTGGATATCAGTGCACCCGAGTCACATCACGACTTGACCTTGTTCCAAACTCGCTGACAGCTTCGTTCCGTTTGACTTTGTCCGGTATTGTGACCTCACGGGCAAACGGCTACACCAGCCAGGCGACAATCGGGACTGTTGGGAGCCATTCGTTCTCGGCATCCAAGTTCGTGAATTTTGATGGTGTTAAATTCACTTCAACTGCAGCGACGGTCAGTGCTTCGTCAAACAATCAAGCGGTTTCAGCACGGACACGATATAGCGGGATGCCGCTCTTCGGTCGCATTGCTGACAACGTTGCGATGCGTGAAGCGAGTGAGCGAGTTCCTCAGTCGAACGCAACGTCTGCACAGCGGATTCGTCAGCAAGTCGGTGCCGAGTTGGAAAGTGAATCCAACAAGCAACTTGCAAAAGCAACAAGCGATCTCGAAGCGAAGACCTACGCTCGTCTGCGAAAGTTCGATCTCTATCCGGACGTTCTGTCACTCAGCACCACTGACAATGAGTTGATGGTGTACGGCCGAGTGATGGGGTCGAAGGAAATCGCTGGTTCAGCTCCGTTCCCAATCACGAATGTGCCAGCAAACGGAATGGTTGCTCAGATTCACGAAAGTCTCCTGAGCCACTCCTTCGATCGCCTGGGGCTGAATGGAAAAGAACTGACTGAAGACCAGGCTCGTGAAGAGTTGAGCAAGAGTCTGACAGACCTGTTCGGTCGCTCAGTTACTCTGAAAAAGCCAGAAGCTGCTGAAACAGATGCTGAGTTGCAGGCCAACGTCCTCGTCTTTGATAAGGAAGACGCTGTTCGCTTTCAGATCGAAAACGATGTTGTGACAATTCAGATTCGTGCTGGTCTGAAGCGTGAAAACGGGGAAGAGATTCCAACACAGATCATCACTGTGCCGTTTACTCCAAGTCTGGCCAATGGCAAAGTTGTCCTGACTCGCGGAAACGTCGGTGTGAGACCAGTGACCCGTCCGCCAAATGTGGCTGCTCAGGTTGCTCGTGCTCAGATCATGCGTCGTAAGATTCAGTCTGCTCTGCCAGAATTGACCTTCGATAACACTTTCGAAGTGAAGCGAGAAGGCAAAATCGTTCGCTTGCAGCTCGTTGACCTGTCTGCTCAAGGCGGATGGTTGCAGCTTGCTCTCAAGTAGAGTGAACTTGCCCAAAGTTGTGAACTGCTGAATTCTGCACCTGTTCTACTGAAAAGTGGGACAGGTGTTTTTTTGTGTCTTCACTGGATGGCTCTGCGCGTTTTTCAGTCGTCAATTGAACTGATCGTGCGGAGTCATGGTGGAGGAACGGGCGCAGTTTGAGTTAGGATGCTGGAAGTTGCTGTGATCTTTTTCGCATTGATCTTTAACGTTGCAATGGAATGAATTCGCCCAAAGATTTGACTCCCAGTGAAAAAATGAGGGCGGCGATCCCTGTGGAAAATCGTTCCAGACGCTGGCACCCTGTCGTCATTTTTCTGATGGGGTTACTGCCGTTGATCCTTGTCGCAAGCGGTTGCCTGTGTGGGATCGGCGTCTGGTGGTTTCGTCCGATTACGAGCCAGAACGCCGAACGGGTACACCAGTTGGTGGACCAGATGGTTTCGATTTCCATTCCGGAAACCTTTGTTCCTCGCGGTACAATCGAGTGGAACATTGCCTTTGTAATGCGTTTACGGGGAGTCTACTACGAGCGTCTTGTTGGTGATGGGGTGCTCTCGCTGGTCGAGGTCAATTCGCGGCTTCCGAACGATGACAGTGTCCGACAACATATTCGTGAGACGCTGCTGGAAGAGGGATCCAGTGGGACAATGCTTGTGATCGACAAGCAGAAAACGCGCAAGCAGGTCTTTGAACTTGCTGGCGAGTCGGTGACGTTCACGTTTGATATCGCTCGCGACGTCCGCACGAACGAACTGTTTCACCTGGTCGAAGGAGTCTTTCAAGGGAACTCTGGTCAGGTGTTGCTCTCGTTGAGAGTTGATTCGACACGGTGGATGGACGAGCCTGCCTCCCTCGACGTGCAGACCGATATTGAAAGCGCGAACCGTTTGCCACGATGGGTGGAGAAATTGATTCTTTCGATCGGTCAACCTCCTGTCGTTGAGGGAAACGGCACTGAGGCAGAACCAACGGGCGCGGGTTTACCGATGCCACCTGAGGGAACAAATGCAGATGAACAAGCGATGCCAGTGACAGCGCCAACTGGACAGAACTCGGCACCGATGCCTGTTCCGGCTTCGTCTCCATCGGCCCCTGCTTCGCCCGCTCCAGTATCGCCAACTGCAGTATCACCAGCTCCGTTGCCTGCGGTGGATGCTGCTCCAGTCTCCCCTGCTCCTTCTGGTACGTGATTGCGGATCAGGCTGACCGTGCGAATCAGTTACCGAGACATCATTTCAGAGAACTCGTAATGAAGTCATTGACCAAAGAACTCTGGATGAATGTCCCGCAGCGTCGGGCGATTGTTTCAATTCACAACGAAGTTGAACGTCTGGTGACTGAAAGCGGTGTGCAGGACGGTCTCGTCCTTGTGAATGCCATGCACATCACGGCGAGTGTCTTTATCAATGACAATGAGTCTGGTCTGCATCACGACTATGACTTGTGGCTCGAACAGTTGGCTCCGTTTGATCCTTCCAGCAGCCGGTATCATCACAACCGCACAGGCGAGGATAACGCCGACGCTCATCTGAAACGTCAGATCATGGGGCGTGAAGTGGTTGTCGCAATCACGAATGGTCAGCTGCACCTTGGCCCGTGGGAGCATCTGTTTTATTACGAATTCGATGGAAAGCGTCGAAAACGAGTGCTGGTGAAGATTATCGGAGAGTGAGAATTCATCGCGGAAATTCCGCGTGACGGATTCAGATGAAGCCTCGCGCTGCGTGCGAGTCGATTCCCTGCCCGTCATCGGCTTTGCGGATCAAGAGGCTCTTTGAAGAGTGCTCTGTCCATCTGCTGACGAAGGGGCCTCTGCGTCGATCAGGCAGTATCTCGTTTCGTGAACGCGCCATGGGCGCTGAGAAACTTGAGTTGGATTGCTCGTGCGATTTGCTCTTCTTTTCTTGGATCGGTAGACTTTGATTCTTGTCGCCCCGGCAATCGTCAGCGACCGAATATGAGCAAGTTGATTCCTCACGCAGCAAACATGTTCCACACATGAAACGCAGGATTCGTTTTTCGCGTGTAACATACCGCCTGGATTGCTGCTGCATCGTCGAACTGATCTGCTCCAGGGCCTGATTGCCTCAAGGCTTATTACATTTTATGTGACGAGGAAACTGGTGCATCAATGGAATGTAAGTCGGCCCGCTTCGGTTCCTGCTCAGAAAGTCATTCGACGGCTATTTTGCCCCGATTTCAACTAACTTCCTTTGCCATCGTTGCGACTGCAGTGCTGGGAATCTTCAGTGCGGTGTCTGTTGTCTCCGCTGAAGATGGCTCTGAGAAAACGCTGCCTGTTCGTGTTCTGCCACAACAGAATCTGATGCTGTTTCATAATTCCGGTGGCGATGTTGCCCCTGTGAAAACGAAGCATGACTGGGATCAACGTCGGCAGGAGATTCTGGCCAACGTGCAAGCGATCATGGGCCCGCTGCCGGGTGATGAGAAACGTTGTCCACTTGATTTGCAGGTCATCGAAGAAGTCGACGCAGGAAAGTTTGTGCGTCGTAAGATTACCTATCAGTCTGAACCGGGAGGACGTGTCCCTGGATATCTTCTGATTCCAAAATCCGTGATTGCGAATCCTTCAGAGAAGGTTCCGGCTGTTCTTTGTCTTCACCCAACGCACAATCAGGGCCCGAATGAAATGGTCGGGATGGGGGCGAAGCGAAATCGCCAATATGGTGAGGAGCTTGCAGAACGCGGGTATGTCGTGCTCGCACCGAACTATCCTCACTTGGGGATTTATGCACCAGACCTGAAGACGCTTGGCTGGAAAAGTGGCTCGATGAAAGCGATCTGGGATAACAAACGAGGGCTCGATCTCCTCGATTCACTCCCGTATGTGCAGTCAGGAAGCTACGCCGCCATCGGACATTCGCTCGGAGGACACAACTCTGTTTATACAGCAATTTTTGATGACCGTATTAAAGCGGTGATCTCCTGCTGCGGACTCGATTCTTACGTCCACTATATGAGCGGTAATCCTGCCGTCTGGGAACCGGGCAAAGGCTGGACTCAGGAGCGTTACATTCCTCGCCTTGCTCAATACAAAGGGCGTTTGAATGAGATCCCGTATGACTTCCACGAACTGGTTGGTGCGCTGGCTCCACGACATGTGTTGATTGTGGCACCGCTCAAGGACGCCAACTTCAAACATGACAGTGTTGACGAAGTGGTAGCTGCTGCGCTTCCTGTGTTTCAACTGTATGGGGTTCCCCAAAATCTGGAGGTCACTCATCCAGACGTGGAACATGACTTCCCGGTTGAGATGCGTGAGAAGTCTTATGAGTTGATCGATGCTGTGTTGAAGAAGACCAAATAGTGCCGTGTCACGATTGAGTTTGATGGGGGCGTCAATGGACTTCCCCCCAATATCGAGATGAAAACGCTGTTGTTGCTTGTTGCTGGATTCGATGTGGAAAGACGCAGAACCGGAGTGAGTCGAATTTCTTCGGTCTGTGTTTCGTGAAACCGTTTTTCGCTGTCTGCCAGTTACTCCTTCAAGGAATCGCCTCATGTCAAACCCACCGGACAATTCCCTCCCCCGTCGTGATTTTCTGAAAACAGCGGTCGCGGCCGGAGCCCTGCATACGGCGATCGGTGCAGCAGTTGAATCCAAGGCACAAGCTGCTGGCGGAAATACAACAGAAGCAAAATCGAATCGCATCATCGAGGAGAATAAGAAGGAAGGTGCTGTCGATTGGCAGCTGACTCGCGTGCGTGTCGACAGCGCTGGATTCCGTTCTCCCTGGATTGAGGGATTCTGCTCGAAGCAAAGCTACGAAGCTGGTGACGAAGTTGAGATTTTTGTCTCAACGAAACCTGCTCGGAAGTTTGACCTTGAGATCTTTCGAATGGGCTATTACGGCGGTCGCGGCGCCCGTCTGGTGAAGACAATCAATCAGATTCAGGGGAAGGAACAGACGACTCCTGAACCCGGCGAGAAGCTGATTCATGAATGCCGTTGGGATTCGACTGTCAAATTCAAAATTCCTGAAGACTGGGTCAGTGGAGTTTACCTCGGACGAATGACGACGATTCCAGAAGGGGTCGAATCCTACTGGCAGAGCTATATCGTTTTTGTTGTTCGTGAAAACCGCTCTGCCGAAGTCCTGTTCCAGTGTTCCGACAACACCTGGCAGGCCTACAACGTCTGGCCGAATAAGTATTCGCTGTATACCCATCCGAAAGGGGTCCAGGGGCCATGGGCCGATGTCAGCTTTGATCGTCCCTACGGTCGGGAAGCACAGCATCAGGGGGTGGTGAATGACCCGTTGACGGTTGGCTCTGGTGAATTCCTTCCATTTGAATTCCCGTTGTCCTTCTGGCTGGAGCAGCAAGGTTACGACGTGACCTATTGTTGCAACTGTGACATGATCACTCCTGAACTGGGGCTAAAGAGCAAAGCGTTCATCAGCGTTGGACACGATGAGTACTGGGACATTCGCCAGTATGACAGTGTGACCAAAATGCGAGACGAAGGGGTCAACCTGCTGTTCCTTTCCGGGAACTCAGTCTGCTGGGTGACACCGTTTCGGGCAGGGGCGAACGGGGTTGAGAACCGGATTATCTTCCGGGGAGGTCCTTACGGAGGGGATCGTGAACACGCTCAGCAACGTGCCAAAATGTTTGGCCCTTATCCTCACCATGGACCAGATGAAGGTCTGTTGATGGGGGCGTGCAATGTTCGACCAGTGAACGGTGGCGGCGACTGGATCGTCAGCAAACCGGAACACTGGATCTTCGAGGGAACCGGTGTCAAAGCTGGCGACAAAATTCCAGGTTTGATTGGTTGGGAATATCATGGAGACCCATCGGACTTGCCGGGGCTCGAAGTTGTCGCCACCGGGACGGCATGGAACGGAGGAGTCAATCCACGCGAATGGACAGCCACGATCTATGACGGTCCGAAAGGGAACTACGTGTTTAACGCGGCGACGATCTTCTGGGCACAGGGCATGAGTCATCCGCCGGGGCACGTTCTGCCGTGGTCGCACTGGAGCCGCCCGCATGGTCCAGATCCTCGTGTTCAGCAGATTACAAAGAACCTGCTCGATCGAGCTGTTCGTTAGACCGTGCGGATTTCTGACTTCGGGATCGTGTGAAGTGCGATCCCGGGAAGAAAGTTCGTTTCGAAATTGAAGATCGTGAAGAGGCTGTCGCAGTTGCGTGCTGCCTGCCCTTCACGGTCTTTGTTTTTTATAATCGTTGCGTTACGTCCTGTTTCCATTTTGAGACATGACACCTTTTTACGCTTCGATTGGTCCGACCGATCGGGTTAGTTTTCATTTTGGAGCCAAGGGCCTTTGCCCTGCGGATTGAATGGCATTCCTCCACCTTACCGCCGCTGCTGAACGTACCCTCACTCGTTTGAAACAGGATGCGGTCGGTGATGTTTCTCCGGTGCAATTGAGTTTTCGTCTCTTGTCGAACCTGCTGGATGACGAAGGGCACGCGGCCGAGTTGTTGAGATCGGCGTCGATTGACGAATCAACGCTTCAACTACGGATGGAGCAACTGTCTGTAGAGGCGGCAGTGAATGACGCCGCGAACTACATGGAATGGCAACGCGCCCTGCTGCGAAGTGCCGACGAATTTGCAATCGAACACGCTGAAGATGGCATTACTGGAACCGAGCATTTGCTGCTGGCCGTGGTCAGTATTCAACCTGTCGTTGCGGAGTGGTTGAACGGCTTTCAACTCGACTTCGACGATATTCTGGAAAAGTTCAGCTCCCCTCCTCCAGATCTCAGTGTGGCGGGCGTCAACATCGGTCAGATTCGCCCCGTTGAACAAGGAGCGATGGATGCGGCGGCACTTGCGAGGATCATGGATGCAAGTGCGAACCGCTGTCGCGAAGGATTGCGGGTGGTCGAAGACTACGTGCGATTCCATCTGGATGACGCCACTCTTCAGCGAGAACTCAAGCAGATTCGGCATCGACTGACTCAGGCGTTGAAGCACATCGGTCAGGAACGCTGGATTCCCTCCCGAGACAGTCTGGGGGATGTTGGCCCGCAAGGCACACTGGCGACTGAACGGTCTCGTGAGTCGCTTGTTGATGTGATTCGTGCGAATTTCAAACGGATTGAAGAGTCGCTACGAAGTCTGGAAGAGTATGGCAAGTTGATCGACTCGGAAGTCGCCCTCTCGATCTCCGAGTGTCGTTACAAGATCTACACCGTTGAGAAAGCGATGGAGACGATCCTTTCGAATCGACATCGACTCGAAAAGTGTCGTCTGTATCTCCTCGTGACTGCTGCAAACTGTCGCTATTCCCCTGAGATTGTGATTCGCAACTCACTGGAGAAAGGGGTCGACATCGTTCAGATTCGCGAAAAAGAGATGAGTGTCCGAGAGTTGATGCGATATGGGAAGCAGGTGCGTGAGTGGACGAATCAAACCGGTGCTCTGTTCATCATGAATGATCGAGCAGACGTCGCTGCCGCCGTCGGTGCAGATGGAGTTCACCTCGGACAGGATGATCTCGACGTTGCATCCGCTCGTCGTTTGCTGGGGGGAACGGGAATTATCGGGGTTTCTACGCATGAGCCGGAACAAGCTCGCAAGGCCCTTTTTGACGGGGCGGATTACTTCGGAGTTGGACCGGTCTTCCAGTCTCGCACCAAAGAGTTTTCAGAGTTTGCCGGGCTGGACTATGTTCAACATGTTTCCCTTAATTTTTCGTTACCTTGGTTTCCGATCGGTGGAATCCATCAAGGGAATCTAAAAAGTGTCTTACAGGCTGGTGCCTCCCGAGCGGCAGTCAGCAGCGCGATTTGTCAGGATCCAGATCCCCGAGGCGTGACTGCCGAATTGGCTGATCAACTCAAGTCGCACGCAGAATTTCAGGCTTTTATGCGAAAAGTCAACGAAGAACGTAGTCCATCGCAGCGAAATTGAGCGATGTAAATATCAACAGAAGCTGATTTTATCCGCAGTTTCTGACATTCAGATCTTTGCGGGAAGCCAATAATTGGAATGTCAGGTTTTGTTCCCTTAATTTGAGCGGTTCACATTGGGGGATTTGCGATTGGATTTAGGTGGTTTACATTGTCAGACGTTCTACCGTCGGGTATGCCTTTTTACCGGGTCGTGAAAGCCAGTATCGCCTCCCGGCCGATGATGGAATACAATCCGCCACACTGTGGATGACTTGCGTCCGCAAATCAGCCTCGATTCCTGCGACATGTGGCGGCCAATGTGGGCCTGAATTTCGCGAAGGATGGATTTCTTTCGCTGCCGGCATGCCATACGAAACATGAGATCCGCAGAAGCGACGTTCTCAAAGGATGAAGACATGCGTTTTGTGCTTTGCAGTCTTTGCGCCGTATTTCTGATGGTGCCATCAGTCTGGGCGCAGGGATTTGAGTCAAGTCTCTTTCAAACGAAAGAACCAGTCAGTCAATTTCAGGCTTCCAGCAAGCCGGAAGTCTCTGCAGTACTGGTTCCTGCCGGACAGCCGGGTGTTGTTCAGCTTCAGGTCAAGTTGGTGATTCCGCCTGGCGCGAACTCATATTCTCAGGCCGAGTTTCCCAAGCCGACGAAGATCGAAATTGAAGCGACAGGCTGGAAGCCGGTTGATGCTTCGTACGGGATTAGTCCACCACCAAAGAAAGAGTTTGACGAGAACTTTGGGGCAGAAGTCGAAAAGATCTTCGGAACGGCGATCTTCTCACGTCGCTTCACTCTTCCTGCCGGGACCAATTTGAGCAGCCTGTCTGTAAAGGGAACCATCAACTTCCTTTACTGCGACAAGGATCAATGTCGTCCGCAAACTGCCGATTTCACGGCCAAGGTCGTTGCCCCGCGTCGAGAAGACGTTCAGGGGGAAGCACAGGCTCAGGATCCGGTATCAAAAGCTCCTTCGTCAGAAATGTCTGCGCCAGCTGCGCCGTTCGATCTGTCTTCTCGATTGTCCCTGCCCACCCGATCGGCCCCTGCAGCGTCAACGACAATTCCCTCAATGACAACGCTTGATGCAGGCGAGAAGTCAGCGGGAAGCGCGACCGCGAGTGAGCCTGTCTCCTCGCTTGCTTATGGTTATGAAATGATTCCGGTCGGGAAAGGGGCATCTGCCAGAAAGAGCCCGATCAAGTTGCAGTTTGAGTTGTCTCCGAAGGATGCCAAGGTTGGCGAAACTGTGACTCTGGCCATCACGATGACCTTGGATCAGAGATGGTCAACTTATGCACTGGAGCGAGTCGACGAGACACAGATTGAGAACCCAACTCAAATTAAGTTTGAGCCTGAGAACCTGAAAGCAATTGGTTCGACGGTCTCCGTTCCGCTGCCTCAGGTGCATACCACGACGCTGCCGGACGGAGTTCGTCGCTCGAATTCTCATGAAAATCAGGTGACCTGGAAGCAGCAGTTTGAAGTCATCGAGAATGCTCCGTTTGGAGTCTCCGGTTCAATTCGATATCAGGTATGCGAAAAGGAATCAGCCTGTCTTCCCCCTCGATCAGTCAATTATTCATTAGGGTCTGCTCAGCAGGAAACACTGCTGGGAGCGGTCCCCATTTCGAAGTCGTTTGTGGCTGTTCAGCCTGATGCCGTTGCAGGAAGTGTTCCAGCGACTTCAGCAGCAAGTAGTTTGGAAAACGGCTTGGCAATTGAGTCGAACGGAACTGACACGACTTTGTTTGGAGCGATGTTTTCTGCATTCTTCGCTGGATTGCTGATGAACATACTCCCGTGTGTGTTGCCAGTTCTGGCGATCAAAATCATCAGCTTTGTGCAACAGGCTGGCGAAAGCCGAATGCGCATCATCGGGCTGAATCTCGCTTACACTGCCGGTGTCATGGCCGTGTTTCTGGTCTTCGCCGTGTTGTCTGTTTTGCTCGGCCAGTCTTTGAGTTCGGTGTTCCAGAATACCACTTTCATGATTGTGATGAGTTGCGTCATCTTCACGATGGGGCTCAGCCTGTTTGGCGTGTTTGAACTCCCGGTTCCCGGAATCATTCCAAGTGCACATCATCACAATGAAGGTTATTCAGGGGCCTTTGTCACTGGCACTGTTGCCACGTTGCTGGGGACTCCCTGTATCGGGCCGTTTGTTGCACCGGTCTTCACCTGGAGTTTAGGTCAGCCGCCGGTCGTTGTGTTTGCGATGTTTGGTCTGATGGGATTGGGAATGGCGTTTCCATTCCTTCTGACTGGCGTGTTTCCAGCATTAGTCAATTGGCTTCCTCGACCAGGGAACTGGATGGTCGGTTTCAAGCAGTTCACCGGCTTTGTCATGATGGGGACGGTGATCTGGTTGCTGCTGTCTGTTGAGATGGAATGGCGAGTCCCCGTCCTTGTTCTCTTGCTTGCCCTCGCATTGTTTGTCTGGTTGTGTGCGAATCTCAGTTCGCCTGCGGATCCCTTCAGGAAGCGGATGCGCGGTTACGTCTTAGCTGCAGCAACCGGGCTGCCTGTCTTTGTGAGTGGCCTGTGGATGATGCAGGAGTTTCGTCCGATCTCTGAAAATGATGTACAGGCACATCGGATGCCGTGGAAGCCGTTTACTGAAGAGCAGCTAGTTGAACTGCGGAAGCAGGGAAAGCCAATGCTCATCGATTTCACTGCGAACTGGTGCGTGATCTGCAAGGTCAACGAGAAGATTGCATTGGATCGCGAAGAGACAATTCAGTTTGTGAAAGAGAACGGCTTCACTCCAATGATGGCCGACTTCACCAAAGAGAACCCTGAGATTCTCAAGTACCTTCGCCAGTTCGGTCAGGACAGTGTTCCTCTGACGATTATTATTCCACCAGGCAAGGACAGCAAAATCATTGCCTTGCGTGGTCAGTACACTCAGAGCATCCTTCTCGATAAGTTGAAAGAAGCGATGTTCGAGGCTCCGATCGTCAGTTCAGCTGAGGTCGAGTCCGCATCGGTGTTACGCCCGACGCTCGGTGTCGCGAACTAACTGTTCGAGACGATCTTCCATCCAGAGACGCCAGAACAATTAAAAGGCCCTTCGGTCAAATTTGACCGAAGGGCCTTTTTCGTTGCATTGAATCGGATTCTCGAAGTTGCTCCAGCTACCGAAGTGGCAACTGGAGCATCTTCAGAGTTCAATCCCGTCGAGGCCGTGTCGGTAAGACATGTGGTCAGGCGACGAGAGTTTCATCCGGAGTAAAGTGGAGTTCTGATAGTCAGAAACTGTGTTTCTGTTGCTCAACCGTATTAGAACTCTCCAATTACTTGTCCATCGTCGCGGCATGACAGGTAACGGTAGGTGGCAAAATCGACGTTTTCTGACAGGAAGCGGACTGAACCATCGGCCAGAAGGATGTTGATTCCCCCGGTGTGGAATGAATTTGTCACCGTGTTGAACGAACCTTGGCTGTTTGCTGCTGTTGGAGGCGAAGTGCTGTTGGAATAGGCGTTCGGTGGATAACGAACTGTTGTCAACCCCCCTGCGTACCAGAAGCCTGTGGTTGAGGGTGGAAACGACGTTCCTGCTGTGATGGATGTTGGAAGTGTGTTCGCGACACTGAACCATCCCCCCAGATAATTCGCACTGCGGGAAACCTTGTTCACAGCACCTGATTGCTCGGCGATCAAGATTGTGTTTGTTGTTCCATCGGTACAGTCCCGCATCCGCTTGCTTTCAAATGCCACCATGATTCCGTTTCGGCAATAAGCTGAAGAGCTCGCCAGATTCTCGCCGGTGCACATTTGGGCTCGGTTCAACGGATCAGGATATGCTCCGGTGACACCCACATAGTCCATTGTCATGCCCTGATAACTGAGCGTCATATGGGCATGATTGAAGTCAGAGAGCGGGCTGGATGGGCATTTGTAGGCGGCAATCGACTTGTTTCTGAGAATGGCATTCCCGTTGAACCCGCATGGAGTGTCAGGGCTTGCTGCGTTGCAGGGCGTCGCCCCACCAGCGTGGGCATAGAAGCCGTCGTTGTTGATGTTCAGTGAGTTGTACAAGGCTGATTGTTCGATATACGGAAGGATGAAAACTCGCCAATTCGGCCGACCAGCCCAACTTCCCCCCATTGGAAAGACACTCATTGTGTCAAGGTAGTTGTGGAAGGCGAGTCCCAACTGCTTCATGTTGTTTTTACACTGCGATCTTCGAGCGGCCTCTCGCGCCTGTTGCACTGCTGGCAGCAGGAGAGCGATCAAAATCGCAATGATTGCGATCACGACCAAAAGTTCGATTAACGTAAAGCCGTTTGTGCGACGTCGTCGCTGTGGGATCGAGGGGCTCATGCTTAGTTGCGTCTTTGTAAGCTGGAGACGGTAGGGTTCAGGCAAGGTTTGACTGCTCGCTGGGCCGACTGGTTCTGGTGTCAGGCCAGTGAAGCTTGGAGCAGAAAATCGACGAGGAATATCTGGCGAGAATTCAACTAATTCGGTGCGAAGTAATCGCGCAGGATTTGTTCATTAGGCTATCGGAAAGTTGATCAAATCCAAGGCTGCAATTGGGTGAAATCTGGAAATAAATCACGAGGATCCCTTACGCGATAACAGGTAGATATGTCTATTTCTTCGTGAGTTGACCCATATCAATGTCGGGAAAGATGAGACTCAGTGCGACACAAATGGGAACGAGTTGAAATTGTGGTGAGACATTCCGGTTTGGGTTGAGTTCCTGATAAGGTTGTGTTGGTCTGACGCCGGATCGCTGATCGGGAGATTGCGAAAGCTGCACTGGTCGCCCCTGTTCGACAGAGAGTTCCTTTCGCCAAAAATTGAATGATTCACCTATGGTTCAATCTGATTGGCCGCGAGATCTCTTCTCTGAGAACGATTGCACTTCAACACGGGGCAAGCTCAGGACTCTTTGCCTGGGCGGACTTCTTTGCCTCGGGGTGTTCTTTGTTGACCTGCGTGAGGTGGCAGCTGGAGAAGGGCTCAACAGAGTCAAGCAACGCGGCACCTTGATTTGGGGAGCAGATCAGGAAGGAGGCGGTCCATTCGTTTATCCAGCGAGTGATGACGCCACCCGACTGGAAGGGTTTGAAGTTGAACTCGCGGAATTGCTGGCGACTGAACTCGGCGTCAAATCGCAGTTCCAACAGGGGCAATGGGACAAGTTGCCAGACCTGCTGGATCGTGGTGATCTCGACATCGTGTTGAATGGCTACGAATGGTCGCCGGTGCGTGCGGCCAGATATGGGACGTCGATTCCCTACTACATCTATGAGCTGCAATTACTCGCAAGAAAAGACGACTCGTCTTTGAAAAGCTGGGAGGATGTTCTGAATCCTCCAGATGGCCGCAAGAAGCGAATCGCTGTTCTCGGAAGTTCCGCTGCCGATGAGTACCTTCAGAAACTTGGTAACAAGATCACGATCGCGAACTTCGATGGTGTGTCTGATGCCATGCGTTCGGTGGAATTGAATGTTGATGGAATCGACGCCAATCTGCAGGACTTGCCAATCTGGACGTACTACGAGTCCGGCTTTCCGTTGATCACCGCAGTTGGGGACCCGGTTGGTCGCGGGTTCTATGTCGCAATGACAAGGAAGGAAGATTCCGAGCTCCTTGCAGCAGTGAATGAAGCATTGCTGAAAGCGCTTCGCGACGGACGGTTGAGGAAGATTCTCGCCAAGTACCGGATGTGGAATGAGACTCAGTCATTGCGAGCACTGGAGACGAATGCCAGTGGGAACTTTCTTGGCCCGTTAGGCGTGTCAAAAGTAAATGCAGATGGAACAACCGCGAGTGACGAGCAGGAGTATGTTCCCTCTGGCAGTTGGGAAGTGATTTGGCAACGCGGCGGGTTACTCGTCGATGCGGCGATGATGACAGTAATGCTGGCCTTCACTTCGATGCCATTGGCGATTCTGATCGGGCTGATGGTGGCCTTGCTGCGGCTGTATGGACCGTGGCCATTACGGACACTCTGTTCGATCTATGTCGAATTGATTCGAGGGACACCGCTGGTTTTGCAGTTGTATGTGCTGTTCTTCCTGCTGCCGGAGATTGGAATCAAGGTCAATGCGTTTGGTGCCGCAGTAGCAGGCTTGGCCCTGAACTATTCGGCATATGAGGCGGAGATCTATCGGGCGGGGCTACAGGCGATTCCTCGTGGGCAGATGGAAGCGGCTCAGTCATTGGGGTTCAGTCGCTGGTTGGCTTTAAGACGCATCATCATTCCGCAGGCCACCCGACTTGTGATTCCGCCCGTCACCAACGACTTCATTGCCTTGTTCAAAGACACCGCAGTCTGCTCGGTCATTACCGTCGTCGAACTGAGTAAGCAGTATTACATTCAGGCTCGCAGCACTGGCGCGATCATCGAACTCGGGGTGTTGACTGCCCTGCTCTACATGGCCATGAGTTATCCACTGTCGCATCTCGCTGGTCGACTTGAGAAGCACTTGAGAACTGAGAGGCGATCATGATTCAGCTTCGTGAGGTCGTAAAGCGATACGGAAAGACGGATGTTCTGCGTGGCGTCTCCATGTCCGTGGCCAAGGGAGAAGTCTGTGTCCTGCTCGGGCCTTCAGGTGGAGGTAAGAGTACGCTCTTACGTACGATTAATGGTCTGGAGTCGTTCGATTCAGGTGAGATTCAAGTTGGCGAAGTCGTCCTGCCGGCGGTGGGTGATGCATCGCGTGATTCCGCTTTGACTCTGATACGCAAACAGGTGGGAATGGTCTTTCAACAGTTCCACTTGTTTCCCCATCGAACCGTGATCGAGAACGTAACGGAAGCGCCGATTCATGTTTTGGGAAAGCCCAAAGATGTGGCTCGGCAGCATGCGAAAACGCTGCTTGATCGGGTTGGTCTGGCTGAGAAATGCGACATGTACCCGGATGCATTGTCTGGAGGCCAGCAGCAGCGAGTCGCTATTGCTCGAACATTGGCAATGAACCCTTCTGCGATTTTATTTGATGAACCGACCAGTGCGCTTGATCCAAGAATGACGGCAGAGGTGACGAGCGTCATGGCGGATCTGGCGAAAGACGGCCAGACGATGATTGTCGTCACGCATGGTCTGGGGTTCGCACGATCGGTCGGGCATCGTGTTCACCTGCTGCATGCTGGCAATATTGAAGAGTCAGGGAGCCCGGAACAATTGTTCGGCAATCCTCAATCAAGCGTGACAAAAGCGTTTCTGGCTGACATTCATCGAGGATGATTGTGAGCGGCGTCGGATGCATTTAAGACCAATGCGGCGGTGACTGATTGTTAACCCGGTCACCGCCGCGATCTGCGTCATGGTGTGAATGGATGCGAGTCGTTCTTCGCGGCTGATTTCTCAGCGTCTGTCAAGCTCGCTTTCAGTCAGGCTCGCTTACTGTCCGTCGAGAGTCTGACCACGGAGGCCATCATCCAGCGTCGTATCCAGGGTGTCATTCAGACCACCATCGAGCAACATACCGTCGATCAATGCTTTGGATTCCGCAAGCTCCCGTAATGCAACGTTATATTGCAGGTTTGAATCGAAATAGGTTCGACGAGCGACAAGAACCTGAAGGAAATCGAACTCCCCAGCCGCATAGGCTTTTTCGGACAGTTCCAGTGTCTTTCTCGCTTTGGGAAGAATTTGATTCTCGAAGCGGTTCACCGAGATTGCTGCAGAGTCGTATTGCCTGCTGGTACTGGCCAGCTTCTGCTTCAATTCGAGTTCGAGTCGGCGGACATCATGTGCTGCGCGGCAATATTCGGCCTGAGCAGCGCTGATGTTCCCGCTGTTTGTGTTGTAAATCGGCAGTGGAATTCCGACTTCAAAGTTCAGCATGCCGTGATTGGTCCCGCGGTCAAAACCTGCGGCAAGTGCTGTCTGCAGGTTCGGAATCGCCTGAACTTCCTGTCGGTTCATGTTGGCGATGGCGCGACTGACGCGAGATCTGGCGCCGCGGACAGCAGGGCTTTGACTGACGAGTGAGTGATAGATTGCATCCCAGTTTTGTTCAGGAGCACCGACTTGCAGGCTGCCGACTAACCGTTGCTGAGGCATGTCTGGCACACCGGCAATTGCCACCATTTCTCGCCATGCTGCCTGATATTCAATTGCGGCGCGCTGGTGAATCAGATCCACTTCATTCAGCTGAATTTCAGCCTGAAGAACTTCCGGAACAGCCCCTTCCAGAGCCTTGAGTCGAACCTCTGCGACACGGACCCCTTCCTCGGCGACCTTGTAGAACTCGGATGCAATCTCCATGCGCTGTTGAGCGGCGAGAGCTTGATAAAAGCGAGTGCGGACATCGGTGAGGACACGTTGCCGCTGGGCTTCGACTTCCCATAACTGCGATTGAATTTCCTGATCATGAACGCTTTGGTTCAGCTTCAGTTTGTTCGCAGTCACGAACTCCTGTTCAACAAATGCCATGTGCTGATCGGTGTTGCGATCTGCAAGTTGCTGGCCACTATATCCGACGACAGGGTTCGGGCGGCGACCGACCTGATTTCGGAACCCTTTGGCTTTATGAGCCGACGAAGATGCCTGGGCAATCGCCGGGTTATTTTGCAATGCGATCGTTTCGAACGTTTCGAGACTCATCCCGTTGACCGGAGCGTTCCCGTCTGGGGAATCGACCACAGAAGCAGTCGGATCCAGTGGAGTAAGTTCGGTTGCTTCAGGCAGCGTCTGCGGAGAAATGGTCTGGGGAGAAGGCGTCTGAGGAGCGATGTTCTCCGGGACGTCACGTTCTCCCTGAGTCAGTTGGATTGCTTCTGTTTGCGTCTCAACCTGAGGCTCATCAACCGGCCGCTCGCTTACCGGACTTCGATTGACCAGTGATTCCTCTGGCAATGATTTCGGTTTCTCAGCCTTCGCAAACACTGGACGAGGGTCGTGTGTGGAGGCCGATTTCGGAGAGGTTTGACAACTCGATGTCAAAGCAATTCCGCTACAGAGAATTACGAATCGAAACTGGTGAATCGGAATCATTGTTGCGCTTCCACAGAAATGGAAGCAGAACCGTAGCTCTCGGGAGCAACGCATCCTGCGCTTTCAAGCAACTACGGCATTACTCCTCGCCGTAGAGAGTCTGGCATGTCTGCTATCGGCACGATCAGGAAGCGGAGTTCAAGTCAGAAGCGTCTGCTGACCCGGTTCTACAGGTGGCCATTGATTAAGAGACTTAGAAAGCTCATCGTCGCTAGTAATGGCATAGTGCGAAGAAGCGTCGCTGCCATTACAACCTGCGTCTACCGTAACCCGATAATCGGTACATTCGCGACAAACAGGTCAGCTTTTCAGCTGGAAGCCGACTTGCGCAGCATGGAGAAGGCTTCGTGCTTCCAGCGTTCGTCTGGATGGTCGAATGTGAGACTGTGAGGAGAAGACCGTTTATTCTGCGCGGTCTTTTCTCATTGCTGCACGAATAACGCGATTCGCGTCTTCCTGCTTCAGACGGTCACGTTTGTCGTGAGTCTTGCGGCCTTTGGCGATCGCCAATTGCACTTTTAAGCGGCCATTCACAAAGTGAACGTCCAGAGGAATCAGCGTCATGCTGGTCTGACTGGCCGTTTCGATGTGCTTCCGAATCTCCCGGCGGTTCAGCAGCAACTTGCGGGAACGTCGACGTTCGTGGTTCAGGTAAGTCGCCTGCGGGTATTCTGCGATATCACAATTATGGAGCCAGACTTCTCCATTCTCCAGACGCGCAAACGATTCGTCGATCGATATTTTGTTATCGCGAATCGCTTTCACTTCGCTCCCGTAGAGCACAATGCCGCACTCAATTTCGTGCAGGATGTCGTAATCATGGCGCGCACGTCGGTTCCGGCAAACCACTCGCGTGTTCGGATCTACAGACGACTTTTTCTTGTTCGCGGCCATGTCTTTATTGCTCAGAGCGAAATTTGCACTGGGGGTTCAGTCTTGGAGCAAACTGCTCTTCGGGTGCCTATCTTACGAATTTCAATCGTTTTTGAAATCGAAGTCAGAATTGAGAGTCAGCTCAGTCTCCCGGTGCTTCAAGCTCAATGTTACGTATCTGTTATAACCTGTGTGTCCCCAGCTGGAAGCGAATTACTTCAGCTTGAGGCATGAATCGCAGTCGCCAGATTGTGCGATTCGATTCGTGGGGAGTTCTTGACCGTCTCCTGAACCCAGGTGACGATCTCTGCGACAACTTCCCGCCATTCCGGTTCGTTGTGCGGTTCGTGGACGAGATTCGGCCAGAGACGCATCGTTGAGTTGGGAGCGTGCTCGCTGAACTGTGCTGTTGCGATTGGGCTTGTGATTGTGTCGGCTGAACCATGGAGGCACAGGCTGGGAATCGGGAATTCTGAGGCGTGGTCAAGTGCCCAGATTCCTGCGTCGAATGCCTGTGACGCCATATTGACGGTGACTCGACGGTGAATCAGGGGATCTTTGACATATGCTTCAATCGCTGTTTCATTTCGCATGAGTCGTCGGGGGCGAAACTTGGCAGGAATGGCAAATGTCGGCCAGAATCCAGCGATCGATTTGATCAACTGAATCTTCATCGGAGACGGGTTGTCGGTCAGTCTGAACCACGGGGAAGAAAGAATCGCCCCGCTGACGATCGCCGATTCGATACGTCGGCGAAGAACCCAGTTGGCGACAAGATTCCCGCCCAGACTGTGTCCATACATGATGTACGGCTTATTCGGAAATCGCGCCCGTGCCCAATGGAACATCATCGTGATGTCGTCCATCAGGACTTCATAGTCTGGAGCATGCCCGCGAGCGCCGTCGGAGCGCCCATGTCCTCGTAAGTCAAAACGGACCACTGCGAAATTTGCAGAGGTTAACCCATGGATCAGATGTCCATAACGCCCGCTGTGCTCTCCCATCCCGTGGGTGAGCAGGATTGTGCCATTGATGGTGGCAGGAGCATGAACACAACTATAGATGCGGAGACCATCGCTGCAGGTATGGAATGCTTCTTCAACACTGACCGGTGGAAGCGTGGACTCCGTGTTCGTCATGTCCAACTCCGTTAAGTGCTTCATCCGAAATTGGAATCAGGGATTCCAATTTGTTCCGGTCGTGACGACAGCTGCATTCCAATATGTTGAAAGCTGCAACCTTCAGGACGGGAAGCAAACGATTCAGCATGAAGCCCATTTGATTTGGCAATCCCTACAACTCTCCCGTGTCGACCTGGGAAATCAAGGCGCTGACGCACCTGTGTTTTCCAGTCTGAATCGAGAGCGGTTGCAGGTTGGTTCAAACTGAGATGGTATCGCAAAGCCCATCCCTCTCGCTATCTCTATGATAGGCGAACTCTTCAGTTGGGTAGAGGGAATCTGGATTTGATACTGGTGTGAGTGGGATGCGTTCTTTACCAGCGTTCGACAGGCCCGGACGGGACCGGGACGTGCATTTCCGGCAAAAGTCCGGTGCGGTTCCCTGTTGTTGGTCCTGCCTGACGGATGATCTGCACGGATTCTTGAATTTCTTCGAGCGTCGCGGCCAACTGAAACTCGTGTCGCAGCGATTTGTGAACGCACATCGCTTTCAGATACCAATGCCCCATCTTGCGGAACATGCGGACCGCTCGATCGTCTCCGACCTGTTCACGGAGGTATCCAAATTGACGCAGCATGAGCGTCAGGCGATCGTCAAAGTTCCCCGGCGGAGAAAACTGTCCGGTCGTCTCCCATTCCACGAGCTGGCGAAAGATCCAAGGATTGGCGAGTGCGCCACGTCCTATCGAAATTCCGTGGCAACCAGTGGTTTCAAACATCCGTTGGACGTCGGCAATCGTTCGCAGATCACCGTTGCCAATGACGGGGATCTTTTCAACGGCTTCCACCACCTTACGAATGCCATCAAGATTCACAGTTCCGCTGAACCCTTGTGCTCGCGTTCGGCCATGGATGGCGACTGCTGCGATCCCGATCTGCTCGAACTCTCTGGCAAACTGTGGTGCTGTCAGTTGTGTGTCGTCCCATCCCAGTCGCATTTTGACTGAGACAGGGATCTTCACCGCTTCGACAACGCTTTGAACAACGTTGATTGTTCCACCTGTGGAATCGCACATCATGGCGGAACCTGCTCCTCCACCAACAATGCGATTCACCGGACATCCCATGTTGATGTCGATGGTGTGAACCCCGCGTCCTTCAAGAAGCTGCGCCGCATCACGCATTTCAGTCGGATTACTACCAAAGATTTGTACCGCGAATGGACTGTCTTCAGGGCAGGTTTCAACGAGTTGCATCGATTTCGGACTGCCTTCCAGCAATCCTCGAGCACTGACCAGATCTGTCGTGCAGAGTCCAACACCGCCGAGTTCACGACAAATCCGACGAAACGGAAGATTCGTGAATCCGGCCAGTGGAGAAAGATGATACCGCGATTCGAGTCGAAGCGCGCCGTACATCAATGGTTGAGGAAGTGGACGGGACATGGTTGAGTGTTCGTGACGAAACGAGGCGTCTTCTGAAGTAATGTCGCGATTGCAAGCACGCGACAGCAGTCTTTGATCTGATTGATCTCAACGAGACATCATAGGAAATGAGACCGATTTTGGCCGCGCACGTCCTCGGCTTTATTTGACCGATTGATAGACGGCCGAGAACTGCTCCACCGCGAATTCAAGGTCACTTCGAGAGTGAGCGGCCGACATCTGCGTGCGAATTCTCGCTTTCCCTTGAGGAACCACCGGGAATGAGAACCCAACGACGTAGATGCCTCGTTTCAGTAGTTCGTTGGACATTCGGCCTGCGAGAACAGCGTCGCCCAGCATGATGGGAACGATCGGGTGTTCCCCCGGCAGGATCTTCAATCCGCATTTTGTGATTTCGGATCGGAAATACGCGGTATTCTCCCAGAGTTGGTTGCGAAGGTCCTGGCTCTCATGAATCAGATCCAGTGCTTTCAGGCTGGCCGCCACAATCGCAGGAGCGAGGGAGTTGGAAAACAGATACGGCCGGGAGCGCTGACGCAGCCAGTCGACGATCGGTTTGCGTCCTGAGGTGTACCCGCCGCTTGCTCCTCCGAGTGCTTTTCCAAGTGTGCCTGTCAGAATATCGATCCGATCCTGAACCCCAAATTTCTCAGGGGTCCCTGCTCCGCTTTCACCGACGAAGCCGACCGCATGTGAATCGTCGACCATTACCTGGGCGTCATACTTGTCTGCCAGTTCACAGATGGCAGGCAGGTTTGCAAACGACCCGTCCATGGAAAAGACTCCGTCCGTGGCGATCAAACGGAAGCGGGCGTCTTTGGCAGCTTGCAACTGTGCTTCAAGATCGGCCATGTCGTTGTTCTTGTATCGGAATCGCTTCGCCTTACAGAGGCGAACTCCGTCGATGATGCTGGCATGGTTCAGTTCATCGGAAATGATGGCGTCGTCTTCTGCCAGAATGGTTTCAAATAGCCCTGTGTTCGCGTCAAAGCATGACGAGTACAGGATCGTTGACTCCATCTTCAGAAAGTCGCTGAGTTGCTGTTCCAGTTGATGGTGGATTTTTTGTGTGCCGCAAATGAAGCGCACGCTGGCCATCCCGAAGCCCCATTGATCCAGTGCCGATTGAGCAGCCTGAACGATGGTCGGGTGGTCTGCCAGACCCAGATAGTTATTCGCGCAGAGATTCAGAACCGGCGTCCCATCGGCGACACGGACGCGCGAGCTTTGAGGCGATGCGAGCACCCTCTCCTGCTTTTCGAGCCCCTGACTCCGAATCTGATCGAGTTGTGCAAGAAAGTGTTCTTCGAATTGATTGCCCATGTTCTCTCTCCTGGCCTCGTCAAAAGGGCTGCTGCCGTAACATCCGATTTCATCAGGACTTGTTGTTGAATGTCAACGTGTCGTTAAATCTGTCGTAACGGTTAGAACCGTGAACTGTACGTCGATGCTGTGAAGAATTCCCAGCGACTGCCAAGTTCTTCATCGACCACTCTCAAACCGGCGACTTAGGTTCATTTGAAGACAGAGTCTGTTCACATGCTGCCGGATTGCCACAATGAACGTGATGGTGAATGAAAATCTTTCGAACACGCCGCAGGATGACGACGTGCAACCAGAATACGTGACACCCGACGGCAAACCTAACGTTGCGTTGCTGAAGGACCGTACCCCGCGGCCTGGGCCAAAGGGTCATCCGCAACAGCCGGTTTGACCTTTATTTTGGGGCTGTTCTTCCTGTATTCCAGTCTGTTGCCTGTCTGGCACACAGATTTCTGGGGACATCTAAATTACGGTCGCTGGATTACGCAAAATCAGGCGGTTCCGACTTTCGAGCCGACTCTCCCGTTGGCAAAGGGAGTCCCATTCATTGACCTTCCCTGGCTGAGTCAGGTCATTGCCTATCAGATGTATTCCACCTTCGGGATCAGTTCGATTCAGTTTCTGAACGCACTGGGAATCATTACCGTCGCCGCTCTGCTGACATTTTCTGTTTTCCGTCGAACCAATAATCTCGGTGCGGCCGTCCTCACGTTGGTTGCATTCTATTGGGGAAGCTATCAGCAGATTCTGGTTGTTCGTCCACAAATTGCAGGGACCGTCTGTTTCGCCCTTGTCTTCACGATGTGTACCGCCACTCGCTGGCGACGCTGGTATTCATTTGCGATTCCATTGGTGTTTGTCTTTTGGGCGAATCTGCATGGGTCGTTTATCGTCGGTCTCGCGTTGCTGGGAGCGATGCTCGTCGGGCGCGGGGTTGATGTTTATCTACGCACCAAAAACTGGAAGATGGTGGTCTCCGAATCCGGCGTTCGTGGATTATTACTTGCTACAGAGCTGTCCGCTGTCGCCGTTCTGATCAATCCTTACGGAGTCGGTGCCTATGCCGAGGTCTTCGCGGTTTCTGGCAATGTGAATCTGCAATCTCTCATTGAGTGGGATCCTTTGACGTTGCGTATGAAGCAAGGTCGAGCCGCGTTCTGCCTTGCCGCTGCGTTAATTGCAATGTGGCGATTCAGTCCTCGACGTTTAACCACCCGTGAAGTCCTGCTGATTGGCGGATTGTCTGTGGGAATGCTCTGGCATTCACGAATGATTGTCTGGTGGGCTCCGGTTGTGGCTTATTATCTCGGCATACACACGGCAGCAGTCTGGCGACACTGGCGCAAAGCACCGGCTCCTCAACGTCGCATTGGAGGTCTTTGGACCGTTGTGACGATCGGAATCATCTGGATTGCGTTCGCCTATTCCCCATTCGGAAATCGAGTGATTCAAGGGCCGATCAAAGATCAAAAGCTTGCTGAGAAGCGTTTTCGTCGCAGTGTTTCACCGCTGACTCCTGTTGATGTCGCAAGCTATCTGCGTCGTAATCCACCGGTCGGGCTGGTCTTCAACTCCTATGAATGGGGTGACTACCTGCAATATGCCGGACCAAAAGGGATGAAGCTCTTCCTGAATTCACATGCTCATTTGATTCCGGAAGAAGTCTGGGGCGATTACTTCGGAATTATTGAGATGACAGGAAACTGGGAGAACCAGTTGGACCGGTATGGAATTCAAACAGTGGTCGTGGACAGTGCCGGGCGAGCAAGGTTGATCAGCGCGATGGAAAAACTGGACGGTTGGGAGAAAAAGTATTCCGACAATCGTGGCGCAGTCTTTGTCCGCAAAGCATCGTAAACCAATTCGCTTCCGTGTCCTGCATCTTCCAGCTCTTTCCAAGATTTAAGTCACTGGTATTGGTATGAAGAAACGATATTCCTGGAAGTCGATTCTCGTTGTGCAGCTGATTGTCGTCGGCGCCGTCGCACTCTCCCTGCGATTGGCAGATGCCAACTCGAAGATGTTGCTGCGTCAGGAACTCGCTGGCAAAGAACCATTCATTCCGGTGGCGATCCCTCGGTCGATGCCGATTCAGATTCCACGTCCATATAACCGCCCTGACTGGATTTCGGATGGAGATCTGGCGGCTGTGTTGGGGCAGATTCAACCAAGGTTTAATCGCAAGAAGATGAAGCCGAACTTCGTCGAACACTCATTAAGAACATGGGGAGTCGATGCCACGTTCCAGAACCCCAACAGTGTTTCCGGACAGGAAATGCTCGACTTCCTGACAGACAACGCCCGATTCATGGATTCCTGGGGAAAAGAGATTGCCCCTCTGCTTCAGGAAAACACTTCTGGAATTGGAATTCGTTGGGGAACAGAGCTCTGTGCGTCTTATCACCACGACCACCTGCTCGCCTGTATCACGGAAGCTGGTGCCCCACTCAATACCCCGGTCTATGGCCCGACCCGACGCGAGAGCACGCTCTACGATGTGATTCAGGAGTCACTGCGAGATTTCCGACTGGACGAACGTGAAACCGAATGGACCGCCATGGCCTTCGGGTTGTGGATTCCTCCGAGCCGAAACTGGATTGGATCAGGCGGACGTCAGTACTCGTTCGACCTGATTGTTGACCGTCTCTTGCGAGGGGAGAAGACTCAAGGGGTCTGTGGCGGAACTCATCGAGTCTATTCGCTTCTGTTACTGACGTTAATCGACGATCAGCATGATATTCTCAGTGATGAAAGCCGTGAGTTAGCGCTACAGTATGTGCGTGAAACTCGTGATGCCATTCTTGAATCTCAGTTCGAAGATGGTCATTGGGCGTCGAACTGGCCTGCTGGGAAGTTGTCGGTAGAAAAGCCTCTCGACGAGCCGATGTATCGCGCTGTGATTGCAACTGGCCACCATCTTGAATGGATGTCAATTGCCCCGCGCGAACTACAGATTCCAGAAGACCGCATTAAGAAGGCGATTGACTGGATCGTGAATAACACCAAAGAGCAATCGCTTGATGAGATCAATGAGAAGTACACCTTCTACAGCCATGTCGGAGCGGCACTCGCAAACTGGCGTCAAGTTCGCCCTGCCGACTTCTGGCGAGAATGGGAAGCGAAACACCCCTTCGATCCAGCAAAAGAGCCACCAGTGAAGGCGCTGGAAAACAAACCAGCAGAGAAAGCGTCCGCTGAACACTAACCCGTCACTATTACCGCTCTATCACTCGACTGTCCCATATCGACTGGCAAGCGAATTCAATACTCCTGCCATAAAATTACCGCTTCGCCGATCCGTTGAGGCCGTGACGAGTGTTATCGGACATTCAATCCAAGAACCTGACCTTTCAATCACAGGCATTCGGTAATAAACATTCTTCTTGTTTTTTAGGTCAATGTTCCAGATTCCGCCTAATTTCTTGCGAAAAGTTTCCCCAACGTATCGAGCTGCCATATCTAATGTCAGCTTTTCAGGATCTTTGAGAATTTCGTGGACATTCTCGTATTGCGATAGCAGCCAAGTCTCCAAGATGGAAAGTGAATCAGCAGAATAATCCAGCTTTGCGGAAATGTCGGTAGGCAAACTACAGATGAACTCAGCAAGGCAATCATCCATCTCAAATAGCCAAAATTCAAAATGATCTCGTGTTGCAGTCATACGTTTCAATTTCCCACCGTATAAGAAATGGCAGGGTGGCGTGGTCAAAGTGTCTGGAAATGTGTGCCATGCTCATGTCGCTTCAGCAGCATGAGCATGCCGAGAGTGTGTGGCCACCAAACATGTTCGCCCTGCTGACGCGATGCGAACATGCCACCCCGCCAATGAAGAGCCGTCCAGCCCCCGTAATTGAAGGTTGCGGGTCTAAGAATAGCATTCAACGACCCGCATAGCGGACTCTACTTCGCTACTTCATTAAACTTTATTTTCTTTAGCCGGCGATCCTGGCTTCTGTCAGTCCGTGTTCAAAATCACCGCTGAGTGTGATGTAGTGGCCTCCATATAAGTCCCCGTCGTCGTACCAGAATTCGAAGGTCCGGTCCCGCTTAATACTGATTGAGTTCAACGTCATGAATGACTTGAACTTTTGAGCTGTCAGCCTGACTCCGAAGTCAGCCTGCCAGTCAGCAGCCTTTTCCTCAAGTAATTCGAGCACCGCATAATCTTTAGTCTTTCGTGTCCACTCAGCCTGCTCGTCGAACAGTCTCCTGGCGACAGCGAGCAAATCAGCCAACTCTTCCGGCTCCATGGCATCCAGAGTCAGACTAACCTTTCGCTTCTGCCAGTTGATTTGAGCTTCATAGCTCTCTATTCGTCGATCAAGAGTGAATGTGCCCAGACGTCTGTCCTGAAACGTCACAGGATTCTGCAACTGGTTCGCAAAATCCTCAAGCTCTGCATCGCTAACAGGTCCTACGATGTCAATTAGTTCGCATATCAGCGTCCCGAAGACAGGATCCAAGGTGATGCGACCGTGAACTTCGAGGATTGAAAAAGCTTGAAGCTGATTTTGGTAGAAGCGAAGATCATCCCATGTTTCTGCTCTCTTGCAAATTGAAAGTTCGTCAAAACGCATTCGACCCTCCTCAATTCGCCATGCTGCAAAACCACTATTTAAGATTGCAAACCCGGGAAGTGGGCCACCTCCAGCTCCGCTTGGACTGACGATTCCTCGTATTTTAATAGCGGGTTCATTCGACAATATTTCAAACAGAGTATTCCATCGCGCTGCAGCATCCGCGAATTCATCTGAAACTGGTGCCATGAAGATTGACGACTTTCTAATACACGCATGCTTTGTATTGAATGTATACGAATATAAATCGAGTCGGCTGGGGCCTCAAGACTCCGCAATTGTGGGGACTCGCTGTCGTTTGGCAAACTTGCCTCTGGGGAGCGAGAGTAAGAGGTTGCTTGAGGAAGGGCTTCATGCGTCGCTATCGAAGGAATCGCGAGGGGCGTCTGTTCTTCTTCACGGTTGTCACTCATGAGCGACGAAACATACTGACCTCAGAACTGGCAAGAAATGCTCTGAGAGAAGCGATTCAAGAAGTTCGACAGCGTTACCCGTTTGTAATTACCGCCATTGTGTTATTGCCCGATCATCTTCATACGATCTGGGAATTGCCTCCAGGAGAAAATGACTATTCTTTGCGTTGGAGGCTGATTAAGACTCATTTCACGAAATTATGGATGGCAGGCGGAGGCAGCCAAGGCCTGTTGACGCAGAGTCGCAGGCGTAGTGGCGAGCAGGCTGTCTGGCAACGTCGCTTTTATGAGCACACATGCCGCGACGAACAGGACGTCACTCGTTGTGTCGAGTACATCCATGTGAATCCAGTGAAACATCAGCTTGTTAAAAGAGTTTCGGACTGGCCGTGGTCATCGTTTCATCGGTATGTTCAGTTGGGGCTGTATCCGCATGACTGGGGCGGTTCACCTGAGATGTACGGTGACGAGTTCCTTGAAGCTGAATGAGCTGGGTCTTGAGGACCCAGCCTACGTCACTCCTCGTGCAGAAAAGGAGAGCTGAAGAGAGCCTGTGGTGCGGAAAGGTGCAGGCACGCGGTGACGATGTGTAAAACATTCCTGGTAATACACTTCTGCGTTCTGCAGACGCAAGGGGAGGCATTCGGATGTCGAGTGAATTCCAATCACTTCAGCACTTGGCAAGCAACTCTCGACACTGCAACATCGCCTATGCAAACGGTGATCTGTTTGTTCTAATTCGTTAAGCTTCGACATCACAATCGACGCGGGCTATACAATCGACGTAGACTTTCATGCTACTGAAGTTCCTTAGGGTTGAAGACAACAAGATCAATGACTGACTCGATAGCATTTTGGAACAAAATTTTCTCTCAAAACAGCGACTACAGTTGCGTCGAATTCCCGAACAAGGAGTCTCCCCAATATCAGGTTCTTCTGGATGCATCGAAACATTTCGGGGATGTAAATGGAAAAACACTGATCGACATTGGATGCGGAAGGGGAGCAACCAGTCTGTATTTTGCACAGTTGGGTGCGAATGTCATTAGTATTGATTACAGCCCGGTCGCGGTGAAGAATCTCTCCAACTTTTGTGATCAGAATGGAATTACGAACATTACTCCAGTGTGCGGACGGGCTCAGGAGGAGGTTGCCAAACTCAAGGCTGATTTCGTGTTTGGTTCGATGATCCTACATCATATTGAACCATTTCCTGAATTTGCCGAGATCTTGAGCCAGGCAATCAGCACGGGAGGAATGGCTTTCTTTTGGGAAAACAATGCCCGTAGCAAAGCCATGATTTGGGTCAGGACAAACCTTGTCGGAAAGTTATGGATTCCGAAATATGGAGATGAAGAAGAGTTTCCGTTGATGGTCAGCGAAGTCGATCAACTACGAAAACATTTTTCGGTAGAGATTCAATACCCGGAACTGCTAATGTTTCGTTTAATGTCTCAGTACCTGCTACGAGGACTCTGTAAATGGCCATTTCAAAAACTCGATAGCATTTTGTACCACGTTCCATTCATCCGTAAGTACAGTTACCGGCAATATGTGATTTTGACGAAGTAGACCGGTTTGGCATGACCGCGCAATGTGCGTCTCCCTATATCAGTTTTGTAGCGACTGTCTTTGAATTCAAGTTTCGTAGGCTGGGTCCTCAAGACCCAGCAATTGTGAGGACTCGCTGTAGTTTGGTAATCTTGCCTTTGAGGAGCGAGTGTAAGAGGTTGCTTGAGGAACTGCTTCATGCGTCGCTATCGACGGAATCGCGAGGGGTGCCTGTTCTTCTTCACGGTTGTCATTCACGAGCGACGAAACATACTGACCTCAGAAGTGGCAGGGGGGCGTGGTCAAAGTTTCTGAAGATGAGTGCCATGCTCATGTCGCTTCAGCAGCATGAGCATGCCGAGAGTGTATTAGCACCAATCCCCTGCCGACGCGAAACGAACATGCCACGCAGCCCTGAGCAACTTCGGCTGGGCAGCCAGAGTCATGCTGAGGCTGCAACCTTCCCCAGCCCGAGCCATTTCTGCTTATAAGAGTCGGTTTAGCCGCGCGCTTGCCAACGCCGGGTCTTAGGGGCCCAGCCTTCGTCATTATCTTCGAGTGCCACCGCTCTGTCGGGCACCCTGCCCTGTCTTTGACGGAAACGTTTTTAGCTCGCAATGGGTTGTAAGATCCGTTCCTTCGGAAAATCGTCGACCATTACTCTTCCGTTCAGGAAACTGTCCTGGCTGGCGAGCGAGTCAATGTCACCAGAGAGCCTCAATTGAATTTGCGCCATAATGCGGGCAATGTCCTGCGAACTAAAGACATTGAGGTGGTGTGTTGATGTGAGGTTGAATGTCTTCCCCATCGTCGTCATGCCGAACATCATCGGAGTCAGAATGCCTGTCCCTGAGAATCGGAAATAGTTCTGAACCAGCCCGCTGGCGATTTCCTCTTCCAAAAATTCGGTCAAATTGACATTTGAAATGTAACCGCTCAATGGAATCAGGTACGGTCCTGCGACCCGATTGGCCCTTCTCGGGAGGCAGTCCCAGATTCTGGACATGATGTCCATTTGCAGTGAATGTTCCCGGTAGGTCTTGGATTCTTTAAGCCGATTGGTTCTTACAGAAACACTCTTCACCAGATCCCGGAAAGGCCGTTGTTTCCCCATGAACTCTCGGACGTTGATACATCCCAGAAGCTGGCCAAGCGCGGTGTCAGTGTTCAGTTTTGAATCCCGTCTCAGATCGGCAGGAGCGTAAACTCCAATTCTTTTACGCCGGGAAGCTCTTAATTGGTCTGCAAAGTTCAGAGACAATGCTTCAATTAAGGATGCGAAAAGCAGGTCTTGAACTTTGACTCCCAATCGCTGGGTCGTCTGTTTCAGGGTCGCAGTTGATAAGCCATGGGAGTGAATCGCGCATTCAGAGGCGACCCCTCCGGCAAAACGCCTGGGATGGTGATAACAAGTTACCGACTCGGTGATTTCAGCGAAGAGATCCGCACCACGTCGCAGCATTCCCCGAATCGATGGCTTGCCTGGAAAGAGCTTATTGAGTGGTGGAGGATTGCGATCCAAGGAATCGATTACTGGCGGCATCCCAGCGAGAACACGAACAATCTCACGTAGTACCAGCGATATTCCTCGGGAGTCAGAAATCGCATGCTGATAATTCAGTACGATGAACTGCCCTTGTTCGGTTTCGATCAGAAAGAATCGAACAGGCCAGTGCATTCCTTTTTCAAACGGAGTATTCAACTCTTCCGTTAGAAGGCATTGAAGGGCCCACTCGATGGAACCACTTCGCATTTGATATTGGAATGGCGGGGACGCATCATTCGCATTCGTCCCATCCGCATAGCGAACGCTCCGACGGTTGTCGAGGAATTCAACAGGTGCCAAGCCAAGGGAATGGCACCTTTCGCTGATCACTTGCTGAACAAACTCAGGGTTATAAGTGGTCCCCAGATGCATGACATGAATTGCATTCATGGCATGGAACTCCTCCCAACGGAGCATCATGCACTGTAGACCGTTAAGCGGAATTTTGGTGGTCATAGGAAAATGGCTGCTGTCGGCGGGCGCAAAACCGAAAGGAATAGCGTTCGTCTATGGGTGAGGTAAGCACTCGATATCGCGTATTCCTGCCATCTTGATCGGCAATTTCTGTGTGACCTCCTTATAAATCGCCGATCATTTGCCACATTTTCAATTTATGCCAATTTGTGAGCCTGATTTTGCAAAGAATCACTACGAATTTGATGGGATGTCAAGGAGACGGTCCGGTTACAGCGGTCGTTCAACAGTGACTGGTGCCCGAGTTGAGAGGGTATAGAGTGCCACTGCTCTGCCGATCATTGTGAGGGTCTGGTCGCTAAATATGACTCATTCCGCGCAGATTGGATCGATTGCCAAGGGGCCGATTCCTATCCCAGCATGAACACCAGCACTGGACCAGATCCAGTCAGTCGGGCGTTCCACAAGACCTCTTTGGACTGGGTTAGCGTGAATGCAATCGACGAAATTGTCGATCGGACGTTGATTCCAGAGATTTTTGTCATCCCGACCTGCCGGTTGCCAGAACCGGAATGTCTCGCAAGTGACCTGTCTCACTGTCAATTTTCGAAGCCATTTCTGCTGGCTGGATTCAATTAGAAAGGCTTTCGCCTGCTTAGAAACGGGTGCTTTCAGTGCCGCCAGGATTCGGCTTATGAGAATGGTCGTGTCCCGGGGGAGAATCAACAGGTCGACATGCTCCGGCGTGGTCACATAAGCCCGCACGGCAACATTCAAGTCGCCCCGAACCCTCTGGATCGCGTCGATCATCCACTTGCGTGAACGATCCCGGTTCAACAGAGGAAGTCGTTGCCAGCAGGAAAATGTGAGGAAGTGCGCGTGCCCCGATTCGTCGATCGACCGTCGCTTCTTTCTGATCTACGATTGGGGTTGGGAGCAGTGCTCGACCATATTACCTCATCATCATCCGCATTGCTCACAGAGAAGCGGCACGCAGGTCGTACTCTCGCCTTGGGCACCCGGCAAGCCTAGCGTGTCGACTGCCAGATTTCGCTTGCGACCTGTCATTTTCTTGGCTCCGTCGAAACCTCGCACGCCACCTCGTTCAGTCGTTTTCACGGTTTGAGAGTCGATGCTGCCGGCACTGGGAGTCGGTTCCCGCTGCGGAGCCACAGACTCCCGCACTCCTTCCCGCAGCACATCCACCATCAGTTTCCAGGAACCGTCATCTCTCCACGTGGAGAAGTATTCAAAGACACTGCTGGCGGGGAGGCAGGTCATGCGGCAACATGTCCCACTGGCATCCACTGCGTTCCAGATACAGCAGGGCATTGATCACTTCCCGCATGTCAACACCCCGAGGACGACCACCAGGTTTTGCGGGAGGGATGAGATGCGAAATCAGTTCCCATTGAGCATCTGTCAAATCGCTGGGATAACGCTTGCGTAATTGCATCAGCATCCCTTTGCTGGCGAACCCAACGAATTATCACTGATCAGATGGTAACCTCCTCGCAAACACAGATTTACAGCAAGACCACTTTTCGGATAGCCTCTAAACACGCATTAAAGGCTGCGAGAAAATCATATCCACAATTGGAGCGGGCCCTTTTTCAGAACCAAGGATCTTGGTTGGTTCGACAGGCTGATCCCCATTCAACTGTGCGATTCCATGAACATCAAGCGATCGCATGAATCTTGCAGTTAATGGCATCTCACGGAAATGATGGTTTGGATAGCAAAATGCTTCGACACGAACGAATGAAGGCTTAATTCGCCCAGTCGTATCTCGTTCGAACGGAAACTCGGCAGTTGTGTCATCAGAACTCATCTCGATGCCGCGGTCTGTGACAATCCGAATCTGTACATTCGGCTTCTTGTTTTTGTCGTTTCCTGTCACTTCGACAACGAGCGATTTTGCCTTCCCACTTTCATCTTTAAGCACTTCGATCCGACTGAATCGAAATTCGCTATAGTCGTATGGTGCAGCAACTTCTCCGTAATCATTGACGGAAAGCGAAGCAACCGAACCAAAGAAAGCTCCTTGTCGATACGCCTTGAGTGCGAGAGCTTCTCTCTCCTCTGGAGTTGTCTCTTTAGCAGGGGGAACAATCAGAACGTTCCGGCCCCGACCAAAGGTTAAATGATCTTTGACACAGAAGGCCCAGCAACGTCGACCGGTGCTCAAGATCTGATCCCAAAGTCGGTAGTAGTGCACATACTCATCTTTCCGCTGCTTGCTTCCAAAACCAAACCCGTGATGCTGGTTCCAGATCTCAATCCCTAACACTCGCGGGTCAAAATCCAGCATTGCAAAGTAATCGGCAGCTGCAAGAGTCGGGTGATTCAGTGTCACGCCGCCCCCTGTGGGATGCAGCAGTCCACCGACCTGTTGACCATCAATCACTTCTCCATCCAATGCAGCCTTGAACATCTCTCGCCACGGACGATTCGTTCCCTGCATCAATCTCACTCTGGTGATCTTGAGCTGAGAATTATCGTAAGCAACTTCCACTTTCAGATCAGGAGCCGACATGCGGAAGTACATTGAGTGCGCTCCGACATTGAGTGGGAGATTCTCAACAGGCCCCTGGTCTTCAAATTGCTGTCGAGGAGAACATTTCGTAGCCCCTCGAACCGTCAAAAGTGCTGGGGAGGCTGATTCTTTATCTCCTTGCTTCTCGATTGTCACATCGAGCCGATATGTGCCCAGATACGGTTTGGCACCGAATACATTCAGGTTATTGAATTCATGTTTGAACGGGCATTCCTGAAGCTGCTTATTACCGACGGTGCTTCCATAGCCAGTTGAAAGACGACTGCCGATGCCGTTGAAGTGCAGACCAGCATCGGTAAAGGAATGTTGCTCTGCGTTTGGTGCGGAAACGACGTCTGGATGGCTTTTCTGAAACGTTTCCGACATTTCAACCGGAGAGGACGGATAGTAATTACTGAACGCAAAGTGGCGATAACCCATTTTATAGAAGGTATCGCGAGACGCATCAGTCTCCCCCTGATGCTGGTGAGACATGGAATGCAGATATTCCCAATTGCCCCAATTCACCTCCTCATAGGGATTCAAAAGTTCCGGCTGAGAAGTGGTCTGTGCCTCAAGTTTGTCTGCTGCAATATTCAACAGAGCAGGTGCCGCGGCGAGAGAGCAAAGGAAGTCTCTTCGTTGCATTGTTATCTCCAGGATCTTATTTCAACTCTGATTCATTACAGCAAGGGCAAACAGAGTGAGCCATTTAGGTCACACGCATGTTGCCCCAAACATGAACACAACGCAACAGGAAAGAAAGCAACACGGATCACAGCTCTTGATTACTTGCTGTCCCCTGACTTCTGTGCTTTTTCAACTTCTTTGGCGATTGCTTTGGCCAGCTTTTTAACACCCTCTGCAGGCATTTCAGTAAAACTTTGGATCCGTGCAGCTTCGTTCATAAAGCCAGCCTGCTCCAAACCAGCCGACAATCCTGGCAACACCGCAGAAAACTCCCCTGACTTCTCAATTTCCTTCAGAACAGCAACGAGTTGGTCTGGCTCAACAGACTTGTACTCTTCAGTAACGTGTGATGAACTCGACTGACCACATCCAGCAAACATCAGCATCACAATGACGATAAACGGTTTCAACGACATCGACAAACTCTCTAATACGCACGTGTAAATTCGATTTCAAATGAATCTTCAAATCAAAACAGACGACAGCAGCGGTCAGGCAAATCACTCGTATTAACGAGCAAGCACGAAGGTCCACAGAAAGAGACGCCCGACCAATTCGACGTGAGCTGCCAGCGCAATCAATCATCGGGGACCAAGAACTTCCAGAAGGCTCAGCGAGGGACACCTGACGAGGAGTTACGAATTCCCAAGCTTAGAACTCGCCAACGACCATTCCGTCGGTGATCGCTCCCAGATATCTTTGGGTCGCGCCTGCCATGTTTTCACTGAGAAACCGCACAGATCCGTCTCCCAGAAGAAAGTGCAGGCCACCAGTATGTGGGCTGCAGAAATTCGCGGTCCCCTGTGCTCCATTGATTGCATAATAGGTACCACCATCCATGATGGCGTTGACAACAGAACCGGAGTTTGAGCCGTTCTGATGCACTCCGATCCAGACCGATGCAATTTTCTGGGTCGCCCCAATCTTGATTCCAGCCCGTTCGCCGATCAGTGCCGTATTGCTGAGGCCATCTGTAATTTTGTGAAACGGCATCCTCGCATTGACGTAGAACACACCAGTCGGATTCGTCACGACAGTTCCGCTCATTGTTGGACGGTAAGGCGATCCGGAGACGCCGACATAATTGGATTTTGCCCATCCAGCCATTAATGGATTCAATGTGTCGCTTGGATCAGAAGGACACATGAACGCGGACATTGGAGTCTTTGCAAACGCCGGGGCAGTTGCAGTTCCTGTCGTCGCTGCAGGAATGTTTCGCCAGCAGTCATTGAATGCATTGGCTCCCTGCAAAGCGTTGTACATATTCGTCTGGTCAAGCTGAGGCATGATCAGAACCATCCAACTCAGTGAGTTCCGTGAGCAATAGGAACTGGTCTTAAAGGCGTCTTCACCGATATCACTGGGTGGGAGAATCTGGTGCACATCATGGTAGTTATGAAGTGCGAGACCGATTTGCTTGAGATTGTTTTTGCACTGTGATCGTCGTGCTGCTTCACGAGCCTGCTGTACTGCCGGCAGCAATAGTGCAATCAGAATCGCGATGATTGCGATGACAACGAGAAGTTCAATCAAGGTAAACGCAGTGAAAACATTCCGAGATCTGGAAGATGCAGACCTGCGAATGGATGACACTGACTTATCGGATGAGAATCTGAGTTTCGATTTGCGTGAAGTGAGAAGAAGCATTCCCGAACCCCCTTGGTAATTCAATCAGTCAATGGTGAGACGACTCTGGCGGGCATAAAACGTGTCTGGAAGTTCCGGAGTTTCTACTTGTCGCTGATGAAGTTCCTGAGAAGATTCTAATAAGAATAGTCACATGCAACTAACTGTCGAAGCATATTCCGCATGCACGTCTTAACGTCAACTCACCTGTCTTGGGATTGCAGGCAGTGACACAACGCTGCTCTGTTGAAAGGCCGTTGTTTTGTTGGAATTGACCTAACGCCGCAGGGCGTATGCCAGCGCCTGTCGTAGCCTTTTTCTTTGAGCGCTTCTGGTGTCATCTCGGTACGATACGTCCGATTCAGCCCCCCGTCCGTGCGACGCACAGCAGGGTTGATCACACTGTCCACCTGCCAGTCCTCTCGGCAAAACTGATGCACCCATTCGGCGTCATAACCAGCATCGGCAAACAGCCGCTTGGGGTGCGAACTGGTTGCCGCTTTGGCCAGGACTTCTGGAGCTTCGGTCTTGTCATTGCATGGCCCCCAACTGACTGCCAGTCCACTGGAAATGAGCACTAGCAGAAGTGGTCTCCATCCGGGTTGAATCGATGGCCGCTTCCTCGGCATCCAGAGCAAATTTCTGGACCAGTTCATGGAGCATCACATCGACGATGTCGAGCACGCTGGAACGGTCAGCAAACTTCTTCAGTGTCGAATCATGTGGCAGAGTCTTCAGCCCCAGGCGATCACGCAATGTGTCGGAGACTTCCAGAATCTCAATGACACCTCGGTACGTGGTCTGCAGATAGGCCTGCAGAATGAGGCAGGTCAGGAGATGTTCCTGCGTGAACTTCTGAGGACTGTTTCGATGCGAATAGGGAGCCACTTGCTTCCGAGCGATTCGCAGCGAGAGGGAAGTGACTTCCAGCAGAATGTTCGTCCGTGACGATTGGCTCATGACAGACTTTGAGCGCATCAGAATTCGAACTTCAAGAACACTTTTCAGCAAGGCAAGTCGGAGTTCCCTGAATGGATGATTCTTGCTTCGAAGTTGGTTGAGTGATCTCTTCCGGAGTGACAGGTTCGGGGATCGCGTCGGTTGGCTCTGGCTCTGGCTCTGGCTCTGGTTCTGGTGGTTTCGGGTACCATCCCGGTGGGAGCCATTTTGCTTTGTGGGCGCTGATCAAGACCGCAAGGACCAGTGATCCAGTGCTCCAGCTGACGACCGCAAGGAGTCGCGTCCCCACTGCTTCGCTTACCGCCATGTAGACCAGTATTCCTGCTTTCAATGTGAATAAAGTTCCGACGAACGCAAGCACTTTCCAATAGGCTCTTTTCTTGAGAATGAAGGCGATGGCAGCGCAGAGAACCGCGATTCCGATAACGTAAGAGAATCGAACTGCGATAGAAGTGCCACCATGACTGAAATCGAACAGCGCGAACCAGGTCGCGACGGGAGCACACGCGGCTCCGATGAACCTCAACTCGCGGGAGTTGTCATCGTCGAAGGTGAATCCGAGAATGACGCACGCGGCCCAGAGCACATGGAAGATTGCTGCGATTTTCTGAGCGGTAGTGAAAATGTCTGAAGGGACTAACAGCATTGTTAAGGAAAGTATGGCGACTCCGACCAGGCACTCTATTGTCGCCTTTCTTGCGATACCTCTAACCAGCAGTGAAATTCCGCCCACCAACAATGGCCAGATTAGCGGCGTCGTCAAAGTCTGGAATCCATGCGTTCTTGGTCCGATGACACTGAAGAGTAAGATTGACAGGAAGAGCCCGAGATGTGCGCCCCCTGCTCCTCTTAACCAAGCGACAGCGTAGAATAGTGTCAACGCGCACAGAGTGATCCAGAGCGGCGACCCGAGGGTGCTAGTCACCTGTTCAATGAATCCACTTGAGACAGGGCCCGTGGTGAACCCGAAAGCCAGTGGCAACAGCCACGGGGCGAGTTTGAGGGCTCGGCGAACCGTTTCCTTGTTGCCTCTCGATAATCCAGCTTCCAGCAGCAGGACAATCACCGCCATGCAGAGTGGCACCAGAAAATAAGGAGCCCAGATCGTGTCGAAATTGATCTGCTTGCGACTGTCGGATCCTGTGACCCAGATAGGACCGATCGGCCCGAAAGTCATCGTGACTGCGAAGGAACGAAATGCGGCCGCAATTGCCAGTGCGCCGAATGCAGTCCATGGATAAAGTGGCCAACGCCACGGGCCTCCATTGTTGTCGACATACGCCGGACCAAGTCGAGCAGCCGGCACGAGCAGCAGAAGCAACAGTCCTGCCATGATGGGAAAGCCCAACAGTGACCATTCCAGCATCTGCGGGCTACGTGTATGCAGTTCCGGTGAGTACCACCAGGGGCTGATAAAGAACAGCACCAGAAACAGATGCAATGGAAGCCGATAGAGGATTCCCATTCGCAATTGCATCCCGTGCAGAATCAACTCCGTCACGCAAATGGAAAACATGCATCCGATAAGCATCAGAAGCGCGCCGCCGGAGGAGGATTCCATCGTGACAAACAGATCATCTGCACTCACGGAGATCGCCAAAAACATCAGCAGAATGATGACCAGTATTGATCGAGCGTCTTCCCAGACCTGACCCCAGCGGACAATTTGAATGCTGATGATCGCCAGTAACGAGGTGTACCCGGCAAGAACTCCCATCATAATCCAGCAGTTGATCGCACCGATTTCCTGATGCTGGTAAATCGACCGGACCGCGTACAGCATGAAGGCGGCACTGATCACGTAGAAAGGGTTGTGGTTATACAACCATGACAGCACGGTCCGTTTGGCCGGGACAGGAGTCTCCATTACGACCTCCACTGTTGAAAGGCGAATTGAAGTGAGTCTCACGAATGTTTTCAGACAGGATTGCCGGAACGGCTGATGTGATGACTTTACTACGACCTGACGCCGCAAACTGTTGGAGGAAAAACGTCGGATTCGAAGAATTAAAAGGAGCAGGAGAATCGAGGTGGACTCTGAGGAGGGAAACCCGCTTCCACAATCAACACTCGCTGTGAGTTTTATTCCCTCTTGCGAGTGGTCACTCTCAAATGGCCAGGACTAAGATTCTCGTCAAGGAATATCATTAAAAATACTCAGTCGTCAGAGAAGCATCGACCTCCCGATTGCTCGCGGTTTGCAGGCATTCATGTGATGTTCGGGAGCACGTTCTTTGATATCATGGCAGGTAACACATCCGAGGCTTTGGTGAAGAACATCGACTTCTCACTGGCAGTTCAAGCCGAAGCTCATCTCTCAGAAATTAGAATCAGGCCAACATGTCTCATCTTGAACCCACATCGCGGAGAGAGTTTGTTCAGCGTATTGGGCTTGCCGCAGCTGGGGTGGCCTGCTTGAGTTCGTCTGGTATGCTGCACGCAGCGAACGAGTCTGCCCCAATGAATCCGGATGGGATTCTCGAAAGTTTAAGAAAAGGAAACGAACGGTTCTCAAGTGGCAAGACCCAGCTTAGTCCCCGTTTGCCAACAGACTTTGCTCAGGACGTGAAGGGACAGGCTCCGCCGGCAATCATTCTCGGATGTGCCGATTCACGAGTCCCTCCCGAGTTCGTTTTCGATCAACCAATCGGTGGGTTATTTGTACTGCGAGTCGCGGGAAACATCGTTGGCTCAGGCCCGATTCTACTGGGCAGTATCGAATTTGCGGTCGCGGAACTCGGCGCCAAACTTATTGTCGTGATGGGACATAGCAAGTGTGGCGCCTGCCAGGCAGCTATCGATCACATTGAGAATAATGACAAACTGCCTGGCTCCATCGAGGGCATGGTCGACTACATTCGCCCGGTAGTCCGCGAAGTTCAGGGGACGACCGGCGACAAGCTTGTGAACGTCACGAAGAAAAATGCAATTGCGAACGCCAAGCGTCTAGAAACACTCGGTCCGATCCTGCCCGGGCGTGTCGCCAAGGGCGAGCTCAAAATCGTCGGCGCCTATTATGAGATGTCGACCGGAAAAGTAGAATTCCTAGGGTAATGTCTCACTAGATGTCATCTGATTTTAGAGCCTGTTACGGACTCTGGCACGCTGCAGCCAGACGTTCATAACAGGCTCTACGGATTTTCTGGCTCGGGTGATTCTTCCCAGAAGATCCGCTGTCGGGTGCCCGGGGGGCGGCTGCGATCTTTGGAGAGCACGAATGGCAGGCGTGAACTTTAAGGATCATTTCTCTGGTGGATCTGCCGACTACGCTGCGTACCGTCCGGGGTATCCTGTTGAGTTGGCGGATGTGTTAGCCACGATCAGTCCAGGCCGGGACCGGGCACTTGATTGCGGATGCGGCACCGGTCAACTATCGGTTGTGCTTGCAGAGCGATTCAACGAAGTGATCGCTACGGATGCCAGTGCGACGCAGATTGAGAAGGCCCAACCGCATAAATGGGTGACATATCGCATTGCTTTGGCAGAGAATAGCGGTCTGCCTGATGCCAGTGTCGATCTCATTACGGTCGCTCAAGCAGCACATTGGTTCGATTTAGCCAGATTCTATGCTGAGGCACGCCGCGTTGCTCGCCCGCAAGCGGCCATCGCGCTCATTAGTTACGGCGTACTTCAAGTTGAAGGGACCGTCGATTGCGTTGTTCAGCACTATTACCATGAAGCCTTGAAATCATACTGGCCTGCCGAGCGACGTCATGTCGAACAAGGGTATCGCCAACTGCCATTTCCATTCCTCGAATACCAAATTCCGCAACTGATGATTGCAGTCGAGTGGCAACTCGAAGATTTAGTGGGGTATGTCGGCACGTGGTCGGCAGTCAAAGCCGCATCCAAAGCACAGGGCGTCAATTCACTCATCGAATTCCAAAAAGAGTTAATTCGCGAGTGGGGAGATCCGCAAGTCAGGCGGAGAGTGACTTGGCCTTTAATTGTTCGAGCGGGCAATATTTCTGTCTCTGTCGATGGCTGAGTGTTCGTAGAAAAGACTGGACGTTCAACTTCACACTGAAGAGTGTGCCGTGAATGGTGTGATCGAAGTCCGGCAGGTTTTTCAGCACCGAGTTTCGACGAGGTTGGGGATTTTCTCTCATCTCCATTTTCTTTATCATGAAAGCGGCAATTGCCCTTCTTTTTCTGCTCTGACAGGCGAACACGCGACCAGCAATCGAATATTCTAGTTGTTAAAGTGAGATGGCGTTCTCAATAGAAGCTAACAGGACAACTCTAAGAAATGACTAAAGCAACTCCAGTTCTCTGCCTCTTGGTTGTGTCGCTGTGGGCAAGTTCCCAAGCCTCTGCGAAAGACGTAATCGACATCGGCTCTCGTAGAGAGCTGTTTGTTGACAAGCATCTGATCGAGTCACTGTCCGGTGGGGCATCTCTTCGTCTTCACCAACCGACTCCGCAGGAGGTTGTGATCTCTCATGACGAAAGCTGGGAAGGAACAGGCTGTGGGTATCACAGCATTTTCAAAGACGGAAGCAAGTTTCGGATGTACTACAAGGCGTGGCATTTGAAGACCCTCGAAAATGGGATTGCTCCAGGTGACAACTATTTCACCTGCTATGCAGAGAGCGACGACGGCATTAAGTGGACAAAGCCGAATCTCGGGCTTCACGAAATTCGCGGAAGTAAGCAAAACAATGTGATTCTGGTTCGAGAGAAACTTGGACCGAATATCACTGACCCTGCTCATATCTCGATGTTCAAAGATGAGAACCCGGAGTGTGCTCCCGACGCGGTTTACAAAGCGATTGTGATGAGCTGCCCGCCTACAACATCGAATGGCAATGGATTGCTTCCGTTCAAGTCAGCGGACGGCATTCATTGGAAGCCAATGTCCGATGTGCCTGTGATTACCGACGGCGCATTCGATTCTCAGAATCTTGCGTTTTGGGATCCGGTCCGAAAGGAGTATCGAGCCTACTGGCGTTACTTCAAAAATTCGGTACGTGATATCAAGACGGCGACTTCAAAGGATTTCGTGAACTGGTCGAAGCCTATTGCTTTGACTTATCCAGGCGCAGCGTCAGAGCATTTGTACGTCAATCAGGTTGCACCGTATTATCGAGCGCCACATCTGTTGATTGGCTTCCCGGTGCGATATACAGAACGTCAGACAACCGAGTCGTTGGAGCATCTTCCGGATTACGAACATCGTCAAAAGCGACAGCGAACCTCTCAACGATACGGAACTGCGATCACCGATTGCCTGCTGATGGCGAGCCGTGATGGCGTTGAATTCCACCGTTGGGCCGAGTCGTTCCTGCGTCCTGGCATCCAACGCACAGGGACATGGAACTACGGTCAGCAGTACATCGCCTGGCATGCAATTGAAACACCTTCCAGCCTGCCGGGTGCTCCTCCAGAGTTGTCGCTGTATGCCACGGAAGATTATTGGCTGGGGGAAAAAGGAAGCAAGCTACGCCGATACACACTACGACTCGATGGGTTCGTTTCCGTCAATGCTCCGATGTCAGGTGGCGAGATTGTTACTAAGCCATTGACGTTCTCCGGGAAGCAATTTGAGATCAACTTCTCCAGCTCCGCTGCAGGCGGACTTCAGGTCGAGTTGCAAGATGCGAATGGCAAGCCAATCGAAGGCTTCGCGTTGAGCGATTGCCCTCCAATCTACGGGGACCAGCTGGACCGACCTGTTTCATGGAAGAACGGTGGAGACGTCTCCAGTCTCGCCGGGAAGCCAGTCAAGATCCGCTTCGTCCTGAACGACGCCGACCTCTATTCATTCCGCTTTATCGGAAACTGAAGCAGACAATTCAGAGTTTCAGCACGAGACAAAGGGGCCAGCGATTCAAACTCGTTGACCCCTACTTGTTTTAACGATGTTTAATCAAAGTAGCCTGTTGGGTGAAATCAGTGACTCAGGTTGGGGCTCTTGGACGCAGCGTTGAGATGGGATTAGAAATTTGACTCTTGGATGAAAATCGCCAAGGCCGGAGGGAATAAATGGCCAGTGCACCACTCGGTCTGCCGGGCTGGGATTGCTCAGCGTAGTCGTGGTGTGCGTCTGAGCATTACACCGATAACGTCCGCCACTCCGAGAAAGCTGGGTCTTAGGGACCCAGCCTACGAAACTCTTGGCTGGGTGGCATGTTGGCATCGCGTCAGCAGGGCGAACATGAATCAGCGTCCCACTTATGCTCAGCATGCTCATGCTGCTGTCGCGACATGAGCATGGAACTCGTTCAACTCTCCCTTAAACATGCCACCCTGCCACGCTGTTGCTTGGCTTTGACCCCTATCTTGCATATCTCTTTACACGCATCCACACCGCAAAAATTGCTACTCCCAGCAGAATAATCAAATTTATCCATATGAGAATGTGGACAGTATTGTTCTTGTTGTTCTGCTGCTTTTACTTCGCAAATCGAATTGCTTTACCAAACGGGACGTCCCCCGCTTGGTGAGAGACGTATTCAATATTTCGAATAAAGTCGCTCACGTGTGTTTCAGGAGGTGCTTCAATTGTAAATAGCGAATCGTCAATCTTGTCGAACTCGATGCGGTCTGTCTTGATTGTCCATCTGCAAGTGAGCTTTCCCCACACGTCTTCTGCTTCGTACAGTGGATCAGGGTAAAAGTCTACAACTTGAGTCTGCGGCATCCAACAGCCAGGTTTTGCTTCGATAAAGTCTTGGTTAAGAACAACACGATCAAGCGTCTGCCTGGGGCGAGATTTGTCAAAAAATATTTCTCGCTTTCGTAAGGCAAATCCCTTTTCAGGGTCGAGCCAGATTTTGTCCACACCTGGGCGTTCGATCACCAAGCAAATCACATCATCGACGACTTCGCGACCAGCGACATGATAATCCGAAGGGGCATCGCCAATTGCTTTTGGCAAAAACGGAAGACTGAACGATTTAAATTTGTGTGATTTTGCGGATGCAGGTAGAAATTGATATACGTCTAAAAAAAGATTATCCGTGTAAAGCCACCATTGGTATAGCTCACTGGTTGGTTCCCCGCCAATAACAAGATTCTTTCCATTAATTCTGGCAAACAGACCTTCTCTGTAAATTGCTTTGATGTCAGTAGGGCTTCGCAGTGGCAGGGGCGATCCTTCTAGCCACGAATACCACCATCCACCTTTTTTCCCCACAATACCGTGAAAGCCCGCCTCGCGCTTCCCGTAACGAGAAGGGGTGAATGTTTCAGATTCCACGACCCGATATTCCACCAATATGCTTTCGCTCTTCAGGATGCTATTGGCGTTGTCTGTGATTCCCCGAAGGGCCTCGTCGAGTGAAATTTCATGTGATTGTGCAGTGGCTGGCGACTCCAGCGGCTGTGCTGCGAGTAATATTTTTCCAGACAATCCCCACTCGATCCCTACTAACACCAAGGCACAAGTAAACGCCAATCGGAGTTTTCTGGTCATGTTCATGGCTTTACGTTCATGGTTTCGGTGAGGCCTGACTCGGCTTTGCTGTTCAAGTGACGTAGGACGGGGCTCTTACAACCAGTGTTGGAACGGGAGCGGCCAGGTTGACACTTGAATGAAAATCACTGAGTCCGGGGCGAATAAGTGGTCAGTGCATCACTCGGTCTGCAGGGCTTGGATCGCTCTGCTCTGTAGTGGTGTGTGTCTGAGCGGTACATTGATAATGTCCGCCACTCGGAGAGAGCTGGGTCTAAAGGACTACAAAACTACTTCGAATCTACAGAACTGTTTGCATGTTCACAATCGAAAGTTGTTGAAACCGTCGCGATTGCACCATGAAGCAAACAAGCCTGCTCACGTTGTTGGTGCAACGTGAGCAGGCTTGTGGTGTTTATTGAAAGGTGGTTCTGTTTACAGCCGAGACTGACTCACCTTCGAATTCGATTATTAGCTTGCATTAGAGCAAGTCGCGGCGGAGGTCTTCTGGGGACTTAATAGATAACAAGCCTGGGGGGACGTCGAAGGCGGTCTTGGCTCCGGTTTGATTCTGTTGGTTCATGCGGAAAGTTGCTCGTGCGTAGGCGACGAGAACGCTCGATGTGAATTCAGGGTTGCTGTCGAGTTTCAGTGAATACTCGATTACCTGATTCACTCCCTCTGATGTCACACCGCTGCGGATTACGAATCCCCCGTGAGGCATCTGTGAGTGATCTCGTTTGAGTTCTTCTTCAGAGATGAAATTCACGGTCGTATCGTAATCAGCGAAATAGTCCGGCATGGTTACGATGCTGTTTCGCACTGCTTCTGCGTCGGCCCCTTCAGCCAGTACGACGTAGCACTCGCGAGTGTGCTTTTGACGGGTGGTTAAACTTGGGCGGGCGCCACTTCTCACTTGAGAAATTGCTTCCTCAGAAGGGATCGTGTATTGCACGCCTCCCTTAACGCCAGGGACTCGACGAATGGCGTCGGAATGGCCTTGGCTCAACCCGCGTCCCCAGAATGTATAGGTGTCGCCGTCAGGGATGAGGCATTCCCCGTACAAGCGGTTGATGGAGAACATCCCTGGGTCCCAGCCGATGCAAATCAAGGCGGTCTTACCGTTTGCTTTGGCAGCGGCATCAACAGCAGCGAAGTACTCTGGGATTTTGGCGTGGGTGTCGAAGCTGTCGACCGTGTTGAACATGCTGGCGAACTGAGGACCTTGAACCGGCAGGTCTTCCTTCGATCCTCCACACAGGATCAGCACGTCGATGTCGCTCTGCATTTTTGAGAGATCGTCCATCGAAAAAGCCGGTGCAGGAGCACAGTGATCTTGAAGTTCTTCCGGCTTGCGTCGAGTGAATACTCCGACGAGAGTCATGTCTGGGTTCTTTGAAATTGCGGTCTGTACGCCGCGACCAAGGTTGCCGTAACCGGCGATCGCGATGCGGATTTTCTTGCCGTCCATTTGGGATTTCTTCTGGAATCAAATAGTGGAGCGAAACCTTTGATTGGAAAGCGGCAGTGTAACAAAATTTGGAGCGAAAATAATTCCGGCAGAACGCCTCTCTGCTCAATTGCCGACGCAAGAGTCAGCAAGAGGTGTCGTCTTATCTGACACGTCCCGAAGCTATCGGACGGTCATTATGAGGGAAGGCGGACTCGAAGAACGTTAAGAAGAGTCGCGACGTTTCCGCTAACTCGGATTCAGCAATTGCGAAGAGATTATTGCTCAGAAGAGATGTCGCGTTTCTTGACTCGCAGCAAGAGTTCGTCGGCGATGGCGTTCCAGTCGATGTTCGTTAGGGCATTCAACAGCAGTTCCCGATGAACCCCTTGCATCTTGTCGACGACGGGTTGCGATAACTGGTGGTGCATTTCCCAGGTTACTTCGTGTTTCACAATCTTGTCGAAATAAGATTCGTCACGAACGTCCGGGTTTTCTTTACGAGCCTTATCATAGGCTCGTTGTGCGAACGACATCCAATAGTCAGTGGTCGCTTTGTTCTCAAGGATGTAGTCGGCGACGGTCATGGTGTCGCTCTGAGGATCTGGCGCTTCTGGAACCGTTCCGATGTTGCGTCCAGAGACCCAATGACCCTGCCCTGGGACTGGTCCGGTCACTTCAGAATAGAACAGACCTGCGGCCGGGCTTCGGCGAGCGGTTTCACCAAGCAGATTGATGCCGATGGGCCCCTGGAAATAGTGGGCAATCGATTCCTTGATCTTCTGATCCTGAGAGACGAGCCACATCACAAGAAAGAACGCCATCATGGCGGTTACGAAGTCGGCATACGCAACTTTCCATGCGCCTCCTCCGCCCTTGGCCATTTGAGTGTTCCTTTAATGGTTCGCTAACTCTGGATCAACATTCTGGATCAGTGCTTTGATAAAGCAGATCAGTCGTCTGACTGCTTACTTCTCGACCTCTTTGTAGAGTTCTTCCATCTCCTGCACTGACGGACGAGCACTGGTTGGAACGCCACGTCGGGCTTTGTCCAACACGACTTTGGGAGTCCCACCGTCAACGAAACCGACGATTGATGAGGCGATGGTCTGGCGAAGAGTTAATTCCTCGTTGCCCATCGACTCCATGCGGCCGACGATTGGCCCGAGAACCCCGTACGACAACAGAATTCCGAGGAAGGTTCCGACAAGAGCGGCACCGACTTTGTGTCCGATCTCTTCGACCGGGCCGTCGATCGCCTGCATTGTGATCACGATGCCGAGAACCGCAGCAACGATTCCGAACCCTGGCAAGGCGTCCGCTGTGCGACTGAGCGCCCCAGTTGCTGCATGGTGCTCGTCATTCATGACGCGAATTTCAGTGTCGAGCAGATCCTGCAACTGGCTCGCCTCGGTGCCTTCTGAAGCGGCAGCAAGTGCTCCGGAGATAAACTCCATCAGATGGTGGTCTTTAGCGACTTTTGGATACTTACCAAAGACAGCGTCGTGAGAATCACTTAGCAATGATTCCCAGGCAAGCAGACCATCTCTTCGGCCAACGCGGAAGAAATGATAGAGCAACTGGAAGACTTGAATGTATGTTTGCTTCCCGGTGTTCCCGCCTTTCAACAGCGTGATCATTCCGGTCACGATGTCTTTGAGGACTTTTGTCGGAGAACTGGCGATCAGGGCTCCCAGAGCGGCCCCGCCGATAGTGACAACTTCCGATGGGTGAAGCAGCGAGTGGACATGCCCCCCCGCCATGCTGAACCCGGTCAGCACCGCACCGAGAACTATTGCGATACCAATGCAAACGACCACAACTCACCCATTCTGCAGATCAGCACCTGATGGTCTGGGTTCGAAATGGAATGTCCGAACCGAGGTGGATCGTTCATTCTTATCGGTATGAGTGTTTCGACGTCTGTGACAAAATGTGCCGAATACTCAGAATTCTGGGGTTCTCGCAGTCTGGTAACCTGTCTGGCTCGCGGGTGAGTGTTGGAAAAAGAGGAAGCGCCATCTCAGGAAGGCTCGAATCTGGGGGGCTGGGAGAACGAGTTGGATTAGGTTGTTCGGCGAACGAGTCATCTCGAAGTGACCTACGCCGGGGCCGTTAATCGTGGGGGTTTCCTGTTGAAAGCTGGATTTGTTTAGGCACCAGCCGTCAATTGGATCGGCGGCACAGCGACTGGAGAGGTCGCGTCTCGATCTGTATTCGACACAAGTGCCGCGATCGTGGGATGTTTTGCACCGGATGAGATTGAGTTGATTGAGCGAAATTCAAAAAAAAGTGGACTCAGTCCGGGAACTCGGTTCGCGAGGGATCGAATGTTCCGTAAACTCTCATTGAGAAATTGGACATTGAAGTAGCGAATTCTGTGTCGCGAGAACGTTGCTACTCGAACACATGGTCGAGCAGATCGCCGTCAGGCTGCCTGCATTTCAATCAGGGACTTGAGAGTCGTGAATCCAATTGATGAACTGACCCGACTGACGACAATCTTTTCGCCACCGGGAGCCTTGATTGAACATGCAGAACATGTTGCAGGGGCGTTGGTTCCTGAACCGTACAAGCAGTTGCTGGTGCATGAACACCATATGACTGTCAGCATGGAGCAGTTTCATGGTTGCAGTGTCAACGTGACGGTGTTGGATGAATTACTTGAAGGGGACATTTACACCAGAAAGATCGTGCTCTCACGCTCGAGTGATGGTGTGCCGGTTCAGTTCGGTCTTGTTCGTTTCAACTTTGCTTATGTGAATGCTCAGGTTCGCGAAGAACTGCTGGCCAAACAGATTCCACTTGGAAGAGTTCTGATCCAGCACAATGTCTTGCGACATATCGATCTGGGGGCCGTTCTGGAGATTAAGGCCGGACCGGAACTTGCCCAATTGCTGCAGATGCCTGAACACGGAATCACTTACGGGCGTCTGGCGACAATTTTTTGTAACCGAATGCCTGCTGTTGATCTGCTGGAAATTTCGTCTCAACTGCCAGTCACGGCGACACCGTCAAGTTGATTCAGGTGAGTTGGTTTGCGTTCATACGACCACAGGACGAATCGTGGTGTGTGATCCCTGCTTTGCAGGTTGCGAATCAATTTTCTTGTAGAAATAGAAAGCTGCACGGAGTTGGGAACTAGGCGGGTTTGAGAATTCAGGCCGCTGCGGAATTTCAATCATTCTGCCGAACTCTCTCGAATGCCGGAACTGTTCCCTGTATGATTCTGCGGTCTGCGCAGCGCTCCATGTTCGACAGGCGATTGTGGTCTTCATCTCAAAATTGAAGATGTTGAGATCCGTCATCGCTTTGTGTTGCCAATCAACGAATTGCAGGATTTCCAACAGGTTTCCACATTGGTGTTCTGCCCGTGGAATGTGTCTTATGGCACGCTGTTTATATCGCTGCGAACATGTCTTTCAGTGACCGCCAAACCTACTGGTCTGATATCCATATGGACTTACAGCTCTCTCTCGGATTTAACGGTTCAAGTACTCCTGAGACTCGAAAGAACCATCGCGCGGACTTATTAAGATATGTGAATCTGAAGTTGGCAGCGAATAAACTCCCGATTGCGCCAGAAGCCGGCGGAGCGGAACTCGTTCGCCTGGCTGGTGGATTGCTGGCGAACTTTCAGGAAAAGACTCGCTTGCTGGCATCGAAGCAACGATGCCCTGTTGATACGCGCATCGAACGATATCTCAACACACATTTTTCGGACATCGTTGATCCCGCCGATCCGATTCAGTTGCCGGGGCACTCGCTGATTCTTGACCGTCACGGGATCGCCAGGAAACTTTCGATTCCTGCCGACAGTGACACGTTCGTTTCTGAATACGTTAACTCATACAAGGTCAGAAACGGGGTTCTTCATAACCCGCGCGCTGACCGCCGCACTACCGTCGGGACCTTTCACGTTGTTGAAGGAGGACTTCCCTTCCCCGGCGACAAGCGTGGAGTGCCGCGCGAAGCATTTGTGAAAATGCTGAAGCAGGCATTTCTGCCGCCTGAATCGTTGCTCACTCTGCCATTTACTTCCAATCAGGAAGTTCCCGGCAAGACGTGGGTTTCCCTGTTATTGCGTCCGCTCGTTTGCCCTGAAGTCCCGGGATGGACTCCAGCGAAAACGATGGAAGTTCGCTTCTTCGCTCCGGGGTCGCTTGTCAGCAATCTTGATTTCGTGGAATCAATCTTTGGGAATGCCGGTGACCCGTTCATCCCCGGGAACGATGCCGCATTGGATGTTGAGCATTGGACCGGACATACCGGGTGCGTCATCCTTGCTCCACATGTCCTGCAGATGACAAAGAAGGAGTTGGGGCTGCCGCATATCAGTCAGGCAACTGAACGTCAGATTCAGGACCGGATGTGCTATGAAGATGAATCTGAGCTCTATAACGATGGCGATGCATTCAAGGTGACGTGTCGTACAACCGAAGGGGTGATTGTAACCCTGATTGCAGATAACTATTACGGTTACTGCAAGAAGGAAGTGAAAACGCAGATCAGTTACGCCGCGAATCTGATGGGGGGAGCCGAAGAAGAACACTCTGGTGGGGCTCTGGTGTTTCCAAGCTGGAGTCTGGGAGAAAGCTTCCAGTTCAACAGCCGACGCTACAACGGAGCGACGTTTGCAGACGTTGTCCGTGAATACGGCCACATCATGGATCTCCAGCCGGAAGGCTACGGGATCGACCGCGCTCACCCGGATCTGTTTTACATTCCAGAGAATGCATTGGCAGATTTACGGGCACAGAACATTACCTGGTTACACAACGGAATTCGGCATGAAATTCCGTTGCTCCCCGGCCAGGTTTACATGGGCCCATCCGGCTATCGAGTGCGCATGGAGAAGCATCCGAACGCTCCTTCATGGCGTCTGATTGGAACAGGGAGTGAAGGACTCTTCTGCCATAAGCCATGTACTGTTTCCGGCGGTGGAAAGAGCGAGATCAGCAAGTCCCTGATCGACTACATGGAATACGGGTCGATTTTCGTTTCTGATTTCGACGAAGACATTCAAATGGTTCGCGAGATCTTCAATCGCGACTATTCCAACCGCTGGGCCAATGAGTTACCTCCAGATGGGAGTGTGCGTCGACCAAGCCGCTCTGTTCTCAGCACCGAACGGTCACTTGGAAGCGTGATCAAGCTGCTGACTCCATCGGATGAGTTCACTGAAGAATACAATCAATGGCTCTCGTCGATTCCGAGCCATGTCTATGCAATTGTCTTTGCGATCAAGCGGTTCCAGCGTCCGGATTGGGGTACTGACTGGGAGTCTCATTTCTCGGTCGACTATGTGAACGGAAACCCCGGCCACGAATTGAAGCTGGACGACCGAAAACTGGTCGGGACCTATCTGCGGGTCGGATTTGGAAACGAGAAGCAATGGCGATTGTTCAAGGTTCGACAGGACTTTGCCGCTGCATTCAAAGTCCAGACGGAAGACGACATCACCGCGTCAACTGTGGTGCCAAAACATGTTCTCTCAGGATTGTCTGAGGAGATGAAAGCAGCTGACACGATCGGCGTGAAGTTCTCAGAGAACTGTGAATACCGGTTGTTTCAGCGACCGGACGACGCGATTCACCGCGGCTTCGATAAACAGGCAGAAGCGGATCTGGCTCGTGAAGATGTCAACTTCATCTCGAACTTCGAACCGCTCGATAAGAAGTCGGTTGACGACATGCTGGCGAAGGTTGTCGACTTCGACGCCTTCACTCCGCCGATGAAGAGGCTGCTGCGGTCTGTCGAGAAGGCGGATAGCGGCTATATCGTCTGCTCCGATAACCCGCGCCGTGTGGGAGGGGTGCCAAGCAAGAATCCGCGTTATCTTCAGGACCGCCCTGACATGGTCAATCCACTTGACCGATATGTGGCGGATATGGGAACGCGTCTGTTCCGACGAATTCCGAAAGACAAATGGGCGCCGTTGCCTGTGACCTCCATACTGTCAGGGCGTCGCAATAACCCGCCGGAGAAAGAAAAGGGAATTCGCAGCCTCGCTGTTTACAACCCGATTCATTATCAGGAACTGCCTGAACTGTTCATGGATTATATCTGCTCTTTGACGGGCAAGAGTCCATCTACCACAGCAGCCGGAAGCGAAGGCGCTCTCACTAAGGGGCCATTCAATGCACTGCGTCCAACAGCAGATTTAAACACCGCACTGGTGAGTATGATCCTGACCGGAATACCGGGGTTCTCAACCGCCGCTGGTCACGTCGGTTCCTATTGCCGGTTTGATCACGATATCAGTTTGCTGGTGCCGGAAGTCTGGTGCCGACTCTCTGCCGAAGAGCGTGATCCGAAGTTCCTGATCAAGAATCGACTGCTGGAGCCGTTAAAAGACATCACGTTGGAAGATGGCACCGTCGTGCCGGCCCGACGTCTGGGATACCGCATCACGAAGCGATTTATCAGTCGGTATTTCGGTCGTGTCTTCGATAACCCGGCGACGATCTTTGATGAGCGAATTCTGAAACCGGAAACGCAGGACCAAGACGCGTTTACGGATGGTGTTCAGTACATCATGGAAGCCTATGAGCGAGTCGCCAAACGGTATTTCGATGATCAGTCCGTCGAAGAAGCCTGCCCACCGTTGAAGGCACTGCTACACATCATGGCCTTTGGTCATTATGAAGGAAAAGACGAACGCGATCCCGCAATCCGAGCGCTGTTTGATCGCGAAGCCGTGTTGCAGAGTGACTGGTATCGGGAACGGCTGAAGGTTCGACAGACTCGCGAAATTGCGCTGTGGCAACATCACCTCGCAGCTGTTTCCACTTATTTGGAAACTCAGGTGGGAGTTGATGAAGTGTTCCAGAAGGAACTTCAGGCACGCCAGGAATTTGCGAAGGAAAAACTGAATCAGGTTTCCCAGCCGGAATATCTTGAGACTCTAGTGGGATCACTGGGGGCAGATCCGCTGGGGAACTGATCTGGGTTTAAGTCTTGGCGCGATTGTTCACGGTGCAGCGGGCACAGGCAGACTCGCAGGACCGGAGAGTTGACTCAACAAGAGTTGATTTCTCCGGTCGCTGCAACTTGACGCACCCGTATCAGTTCTCAAAGATGTACTTTTGAGACTTGTGTCAAAGTGGTGACCCTGTTTCCGCAGTGCAGACTTTAAATTCTTCGTTCTTGTAAGGATGCTGCACGTAATGCGGGGGGGGGGATCTGTCTCAACCCCGTTCGGGATTCCACTCGATTGAGTCTTTCGTCCAAGGACACATCGCAGCATGAACAACCCTATCCCAGCGCTGTTGTTTGGTGGCTTTTTACTCGTGACCGGGATCGTCATGCTGGTGATTCAGCGTAAAGGCTGGACACAATTGCAGGGAACCGGAGTTCCACAGCGCGAGTTGAAGTACCAACGCCGCCAGTATCTGAGGCGGTCGCAAATTGCCGGGATGATTCTGTTGATCGGAGCCATGATTCCTCTGGGAGATTCGCTGATTCCCTGGGAGAAAGCGCCGGGAACATTTGCTGTCTACTGGATGATCGTCCTCATTCTTGCGATGTGGACCGGACTACTAGGAATCGGTGATCTCGTGTCGACTCGGCTTCATGGTTCTGACGAATTGAATCGACTTCATCGTCAGGAAATGCAACTGCGTGACGCTGCGGATCGCCTTCAGAACAAGAACGGGGCGCCCACGTCTCGGCACAAGAGTTAGCCTCGAATCTGAAAATGTGCGGTGGCGATATCAGGAACAGCACTCTGCAAATGTGGATATTCCGCTGCTTGAACGTCAGATGACCATGAGATCCGCAGTCGAGTCGTTGTTCGGTCTATCGGAGAATGGTGATGGAGAGCTCGCAAGCCGATGATATTCCGGATTGCCGACTGTATGTCCCGGATCAGGACGGAATTCAGGTCGGAGTTTCGAAGGCGGGCGATCGGGTCTACTGTTTCGGCAAGAATCCCGGCGATGACTTCTACCATTCGATTCTGGAAGGCGAAGTTTATCTCCAGCGTGGACAAGAGGTTTTCTGCCTCCGCTGTGCTTTGCGACAGGAATTTCTGACAACCGACCGTCTGTACTGGCAGCATCGACGGAAAAAATAGGCTTTTCACGTCAGATTCTGCGGCTTTCTGCAGTTCGCCAGCGAGTTTGCCCGGCTTTCTTTTAACCGGCAGTGCCGATTTAGTAAGATAGCCTTTGGTACTCGATCGGGATGGCTGATTTCCTGTCTCGACCGAGTCGTCACGCATGCGTCTCGAAGTGTCGAGTTGCTGGTAATTGTCGCCCTATTTTCTGAAGTGAACCTGATCCATGCCGACGTCTTCTCGATTCGTGCGATTGGGGGCTCCTGCCCTGTTGACTGGACTCCTGCTGGGTTGCCCACCAAAAGTGGACAAAATTCCTCCTGCCAAAAGTTCAGAATCTGCTCCTGTCGACTCTGAAACGCCTCCTGGATCAGAGGAAGTGATGAAGAACACGGCTCCGGCAGCGGCCAAACCGGACGCACCGAAGGCGGAGGAGAAGCCTGCTGCAGCGACTCAGAACGAAGAAGATGTGAAGGCGCTGGCAGATGCTGGTGTTCAATTCACCAAGAACAAAGAAGGTCTTGTCACAGCAGCGGACTGCAAAAACGCCGCAGTGACAGATGAACTCGCAAAGCACTTTGCCGGGCTCCCTGCTCTGTCTGTTTTAAGCCTGGAAAATGCTCAGGTGACAAACGCCGGGTTGAGCTTTCTGGAAGGCACACCACAGCTTAAGGAACTGAACCTCCGCCGTTGCACCAATGTCGACGATGCTGGTCTGGTTGCGCTGAAGTACGTACCGAATCTCGAACGTCTTCTATTGTTGTACACTCGTGTTACAAGTGCCGGGTTGGAACAGGTCGCTCAACTGAAGAAGCTGCGATTGCTCGATCTGCGCGGGTGTATGCAGGTGGGCGACGCCGGATTGGCGCACCTGACCGGGCTTTCTGAACTGATCGAAATCAAACTGCGTTCCTATTCCGTGACAGATGCAGGGATGAAGTCGCTTGGCGAGTTGAAGAAACTCCGTGGGATTTCTCTTGAAGATTGCGGAGTTGGTGACGCCGGGATGGAAGCGCTGAAGCCATTGAAGGACTTGCGCAGCTTGAACGTCATGCGTACGGTCGTTGGCGACAAGGGGCTTGCTGCCTTTGCTGAGATGGCTTTGACTGAACTCAACCTGCGTGACACTGCAGTGACTGGTTCAGGTCTGTCAGCATTGACCTCCGCAAAAGGGACTTTGAAATCACTTGATGTCAGCGAAATCCGTATCAGCAATGAAGGTCTCGCGCCGATTGCTGAGTTCACCAAGTTGGAATCGCTCAACCTGTGGAACGGCAGCCTCAACGATGAGGGGATCGCGTTGCTCGCTCCGTTGACCGAGTTGAAGAATATCAATCTGGAATCCTGCCGTGAGGTGACTTCTGATAGTGCAGACCACCTTGTGAAGTTCACCAAGCTCGAATCGATCAACCTTGCAGAGACAGGTTTCGATGATGCTGGTCTGCAGATTCTGACTGGCTTGAAGAACCTGAAGAACATCACGGTCAGCCGCTCCGGAATTACCGACGCCGGGATCGCGAAGTTCAAAGAAGCACTGCCGAACTGCCAAGTGAAGCAGTAATCGTCTTATGTTGATGTGCGCATTGCGGGGAGGTTCATCAGGATCCTTCCCGCAATCATTTTAGACCGGTTCGGTCTCTCATTTTTTCGACAGTCTGAATCTTGGATTGTCCGTATTTTATTTGGTGGAACAATGTCCACAGATCAGCTTGATCTCCAATCTGACCGAACTTGTCGTTTGATTACCTTGGGGTGTAAGGTCAATCAGTACGAAACTCAGCTTGTCAAAGAAGCACTCGAAAAGAACGGGTTTCGAGAAGCTGAAGACGGGGAAAATGCAGACCTGTGCGTCGTGAACACCTGCACGGTGACGGGGGAAGGTGATTCCAAGTCTCGCAAGTTGATTCGCCAGCTGGCGCGTCAGAACCCAGGGACACGGACGATTGTCATGGGGTGCTATGCGACGCGAGATCCCCGGGAAGTGGAAAAGCTTCCAGGAGTCTTCGAGGTTGTGACCGACAAACGCGAACTCCCAGACGTCCTTGCACGTCAGGGAGTTCACGATATCCCCAATGGAATCAGCTATTTCGAAGGGCGTAAACGGGCATATGTGAAAGTGCAGGATGGGTGCATGTTGCGTTGCACCTACTGCATCATTCCACAAGTTCGACCTGGCCTGCAAAGTCGTTCACCGGAAGAGATTGAGCAGGAAGTCCGCCGGCTCATTGAGAACGGCCATAAAGAAATCGTCATCACGGGAATCCATGTCGGACACTATGGCGTCGATACAACTCGGAAGAAGTCTGGCCTTCCTCCGTTTCGCCTGTGGCATCTGTTTCGTCAATTGGACAAGATTCCCGGCAATTGGCGGATGCGACTTTCCAGTATCGAGGCCAATGAAGTCGACGACGATTTCATGAAGGCGGCCGCGGATTGTGAGCACCTGTGTCCCCAGTTTCACCCTGCACTTCAGAGTGGATCAAATGGGGTTCTGGCGAGAATGCGTCGACGTTATCGGGTGGAAAAGTATCTCGACAAGCTCGACCGGATGCGGCAGATTATTCCCAATGTCGCCTATACGACAGATGTGATTGTGGGCTTTCCGGGAGAAACGGACGCCGAGTTCGAAGAGACGTTGCGGACCTGCGAACTCGCCCAGTTCATGAAGATTCATCAGTTCCCGTTCAGTCCGCGTCGAAGTACACCTGCGGCAACTTATCCTGATCAGGTTCACCCTGATGTTCGAAAAGAACGCATGGCTCGACTTTCCGTTCTGGAACGGGATCTGGCGGAACGATACTATGCAAAGCACGTTGGCAACCCATTACAGGTACTTGTTGAACGTGTTTGTGACGAGCAAGATGGGATGGTGGCTGGAACCGACCGGCATTACATCCCTGTTTGTGTACCAGGGACTGCGGCTGACTTAGGAACGTTTGTCATGGGCGTCGGCACGCAACCAACCCGCGAGTACCTGTTGGCGCAAAGGTGAATTGTATGAAGTCGAGCTTTTTCAAGGTTCAGCAGCACGGCGAAATCGCTGTTCTGTCGCTGTTGCAGCCAAGATTAAGTGAGGAAGAGAACCTCGAAGAACTCGACTTTGAATTGCATGCACTCGTCGAAAAGTGCCAGGTTCATAACGTGATTATCGATCTGTCTGTCGTGACGTATTTGACGAGTACAGCAATCGGAAAGTTGATCAGCCTTCATCGCCGCATGGCTCGTCAAGACGGCCAACTGGTGCTGTGCTCGCTCCAGTCAGGAGTTGTAGACATCCTGACTGCGAGCCATTTACTTGATTACTTTCGCGTCGTGCCTGCGCAAAAAGACGCACTGGCTTTGTTTTCCTGACTTCTGGACCGGATTGATATGTTACAGGCGGACCGCCCTGCTCCATTGATTGCCATTGAAGGAATCGATGGCGCTGGCAAAGGAACTCAGGCTGCACTTCTTCAGAAAAGACTGATTGCTGCTGGCTATCGTTCTGAATTACTGAGCTTTCCGAGATATCAGTCCACTTTCTTCGGTGCGAGGATCGGCGACTTTCTCAACGGAAAGTTTGGGACGCTCGAACAATTACCACCATTTCTGGTCTCGTTGCTGTTTGCTGGAGACCGATTCGAATCGCGCGGAACGCTGACTGAAGCACAACACCGCAACGACATTGTCGTACTGGATCGCTACGTCGCTTCCAACATCGGCCATCAGGCGGCCAAGGCTCCTGCTTCGGAACGAACTCAGCTGCGCGAATGGATTGAACACATTGAGTACGGGATCTTCGGGCTTCCGAAACCGGGGTTGGTCGTTCTGCTCGACATTCCTGTCGAAACGTCTCAGCAACTGATCCGCAAGAAGCAGGCAAGGAGCTATACGGATCAAGTTACGGATTTGCAGGAGTCTGATACTGTTTATCTGTCTGCGGTTCGTGAGGTTTATCTGGCGTTGGCGGAGAAATCGCCTGATTGGGTTGTCGTGCCTGTCACGACCAATGGTGAGTTGAGAACGGTGGAAGAGATCTCAGATGAGATCTGGAATCGTCTTCAAACCGCGGGCCTTCTTCCTCTTGTCTGATTCTGCGTCGCAAATGTGTCTCAGCTCGAATGAACAGTTTGCAGTGTTCTCCCGCTGAGGCATGTACTCCTGACACATGCACAACGGATTGACTGATATGACGGCCTTGAATGTGAAGCGACTGCTGATTGACCAGCCAATGTCGGGTGCATTCAACATGGCTGTGGACGAACATCTATTAAATGCTGGTTTACAGGGGACGGCTGCACTCCGGCTTTATGAATGGGATGCGCCAACCGTTTCACTCGGTCATTTTCAAGCGGCTCAGGGACAGTTTGTTCCCCCGCGTTTTGCGGATCTGGCGGTCGTGAAGCGTTTGTCGGGAGGGGGAGCAATTTTGCATCATGCAGAATTGACTTACTCGTGTGTGCTCCCGACCTGGCATCCGGTCACGCGAGACCCAGGGCAGTTATATGATCTGATTCACGAAGTGATTATCGAAGTGTTAACGCAACATGGCGTCACCTGTCGAATGCGTGGGGATGAGGCCTTTCCCGACCAGTCGTTTCTGTGCTTCTCACGAGGAGATTCAAGAGATATTGTGATGGGATCTCACAAGATCGTTGGCAGTGCTCAACGCCGACGACAGGGAGTGGTTCTGCAGCATGGAAGCATCCTGCTCAGGCAGTCAGAGTTCGCTCCGGAGTTCCCTGGGGTTTACGAACTGTCAGGCAAGGATTTGACAGCTTCTCAACTGATCCCGTCATTGGTGTCAGGGATTAGCCAGAGGTTGAATCTTGAGTTTGTTTCGGACTTACTGACGAATGACGAGTTGCAACAGATTGCCTCTAGAATCAATGTTGGTGTTCAGGCTTGATTAAAATAGAGTGGGTATCGAGTCCCCGGCGTGATGTTGGCTACGAACTCGATTTGTCTGACATGCGCCATTCTGGATACCAAATCGCATCAGTTACGCCAGTGTGAGAGACTTATGACAGAACGTATGGTGTCAGTGACTCATTCGCGTAAAAAGGTGCTCATTACCGGGATCACTGGACAGGATGGATCTTACCTGGCCGAGTTTCTGGCTGGACAGGACGTTGAAATCTGGGGGCTGGCTCGCCGTCCGGTTGAACGAGACAGCTGGATTGATCATCTCATCTCTAAAAACTCAGAGGGCAATTCCCCACGAGTGAATCTGGTCATTGCCGACCTTTGTGACTCGGAATCGATTCGGCAGGCGTTGAGTTTGATTCGCCCAGACGAGATCTATCACCTTGCAGCTCAGACTCAGGTGGCCAACTCGTTTCAGAATGCGGCATTGACGGCTGATACAACCGCGATGGGCACATTGCGCTTTCTGGAAGCAATTGTTGAGCATTGCCCTCAGACTCGATTTTATCATGCCTCTTCTGCTGAAGTGTTTGGGGATGCACAAGAGTCGCCACAACGAGAAACGACGCCATTTAACCCACGAAATCCGTATGGGGTTTCAAAGGTCTTTGCAACGCAGCTTGTGCGTTGTTATCGCGATTACTACGGCCTGTTTGCAGTCAATGGAATCAGTTACAACCACGAGTCGCCAAGGCGCGGGGCCTCGTTTGTGACGCGAAAAATTACGCAGGCGGCTGCTCGGATTTCACTGAATCGTCAGGATTGTCTGACGCTGGGGAATCTCGACGCGCAGCGTGACTGGGGGTTTGCTGGCGACTATGTGAAGTTGATGTGGCAAAGCCTGCAAATGGAACAGCCGAAGGATTATGTTCTTGCGACCGGCGTCACCCATTCCGTTCGGGAATTCTGCACCCATGCATTCAACTATGTGGGGCGGCCACTGACCTGGCATGGATCCGAACTGAACGAAGTCGGAAAAGATGAAAATGGCGTCATCCGAGTTCGGGTGGGGCCACAGTTTTACCGTCCTGCGGACCCCTTGGTTCTGGTGGGGGATCCGACGAGAGCCAAGCAGGATTTACAGTGGAAATCCGAGGTCTCATTCCAGCAATTGGTCGAGATGATGAGTCTGGCCGATCTGGAACGTGAACGGCGACTGGTCACAAACGGAAATCAATTCTGAGTGAGTTCGCTTGTGGCGTGACGACGGATGTACAGTGGAGAGACATTCGTTACAATGCCCGGCTCATCAAGTGATACATAGAGCCATATTCCCGGTGATTGACGCAATCCCCGGAATCGCTCAGAACCTTCAGATTCGGGATGAACGATGCCCGTTCGCGGCATTCGCGGTGCTATCAGCTGTTCGGAAAACTCGCAACAGGCAATTCTTGAGGCAACTCGAGATCTGCTGCGTGAGATTATTTCCAAGAACGAACTGACTGATTTCGAAGAGGTCGTCTCTGCGATTTTCACGACGACACCGGATTTGAATGCCTCATTTCCGGCGGAAGCAGCGCGCGATCTCGGGATGAATCAGGTCCCGTTGTTGTGCGCATCGGAAATTGCCGTCCCCACCGGATTGCCCAAGATTATCCGTATTCTGCTGCATGTGAACTCCGAGAAACGTCAGGCCGAAATGGTCCACGTCTATCTGGGAGCAGCAAAAAATCTTCGCAAAGACATCAGCGAAGCACAGTAGTGCCCTGTCAGGGCTTGGATTTGGGGTGCGTCAGAGCATCAACGCCCGTCGTTGCCGGGCTTGCGCTTTCTTCGACCCTAAGTTTCAACTTTAGACAATGTAGTAATCACGGTTCAGTGCGTTTCTCGCTTTCCGAGTTGCCCCTGCGCGACAGAAGCACGCTACATGCTTGCGCGGGTTTCCTCTTGAAGCCGCTGTTTCAGCTTCAGAATCCGTTCCTGATCCACTTGGTCTGGATTGCTGTTTGCCAGCGCAAATTCGAGCGCTGCAATTGCTTCGTGAGTGCGACCTGCATCGTTGAGCGCCAATGCCCATTGGTAATGGACCGTTGGGAGTGACGGTGTCGTGATCCGCGCGTGGTTCCAAAGCGACAATGGATCACGCCATGTTGGGAGATACTGCACCGTTCCCCAGGCCATCAGGCCAATCGCGGCCGTGGTGACCGTGATTGCAGCCAGCTTTCGAAGGCGAGCCAGAATCGGGAAGACTTCGACGAGTATCTTGCCGAGTTGTTGTACCAGCCAGCCCATTACCGCAAAGCACGGTACGCAGGTCAGGTAAAGATAACGGTCGTTCATCAGGGTTGTGAGTGGAAAGAGATTCAGCATTGGAACCATGATCAACAATGCTGAGATTCCTGCGAGTGTGATGAGCGGGACGCGTTTTCTGATTCGGTATAGCCAGACTGTGACAAGGCCCCAACCCAATGCAGATGCGATAACGAGCGCTGTGATTCCCGAGGTGGGGGGATTGTAGAGCACGCACAAATTTTGCGGCCAAATCAGCATGGCGAGATACCGCCAGAGCAAGGTCAGGTTCACGGCCAGTAGTTGGAATTTGCTCATGCCGATGTGCCCCCGAAGTCCCCCGACGATGGTGACCTGAGCGTTCATCGTGCTGAAAATCAGCATCATGCAGAGCAGCGTTGGGACAACCTGTCTGGCGATGGCATCGGAAAGCTTCTTGCGGGCGATCAGCACGTCGTAGGCCACAATGATTGGTGGAATGACGACGGTGGAGGCTTTTGTCAGCAGCCCGAGAATCAGCCAGAAGATTCCCCAGCCTTCCTGTTTCGCTGTGCGATCAGGCCGCATCCAGCAGAGAAAGCTTGCCAGCATGAATGTCGATGAAAGCACAGTTTTGCGCGAGGAGATCCAGGCGACGGATTCGATCTGGACTGGATGGACCGCGAAGAGTATCGCAACGCTGAAACTCAGCCAGTCGTTTCCGGTCAGTCGCTTCATTAGGTGAAGTACCAGAACGGCATTGACCAGATGCAACAGAACATTGGTGACGTGGTACCCCGTCGGGTGGAGTCCCCAAAGTGTGTGCTCAATGAGAAATGTGAAGATTGTGATTGGAGCAAAGTTTCGCGCGACAGGTTCTGTCGCAATGCGATAGAGATTCGCAGGATGCCATGATCGAATCAGCTCATTCGATGTCAGGTACCAGGTGTCATCCCAGTTGAGAAGCTGAAAGTTCAAGACGGGAAAATAGAGGATGGCGATCGCGAGACTCAGACCGGCGATTTGCCAGCGACTCTGTTTCCACCATGCAGCTAACGCCACCCCCCAGGAGACAGGTTCATCACCGGGAGGATGCTGGTTAGGGAGTTCGTGAGTTGATTCCGGGTTCATTCGCCAAACTGCCACAATGCGATTCAACGCGATTTATTCTTTTGAACCCTAGGTCACGCGGCGACGTTGTCAAAATGCAACACTCGCTGCCTTAGGGATGGAAGAACTCGGTTGACGATTGGACGGCTTGCGCTGATTTTGCAGGCAGAATGGCTTGCACGCACTCACTACAGACTGACGGGCGCCTGCAGCTTTGGTTCATGATAGAGCGGCAATGTCAGTAGGAATTTTGTTCCTTTGCCGACTTCGCTTTCAACACGAATGTCGCCATGAAAGACGATGGCGAGGTGCTTGACGATCGACAACCCGAGACCGGTGCTGCCATTGGTGGCGGTCCGAGCTTTGTCGACGCGGTAGAAACGCTCAAAGATTCGACTTTGATGCTCTGCGGCAATTCCAATTCCGTTGTCTTCAACAGTGACGACCAGATTGCTGCCAGCGACGTCCGCATGTACCTCGACCTTTCCGCCTTCTCGATTGTAATTGATCGCATTGACGATGAGATTGTCGATGATCGTACGGAAGCCTGTCTGGTCGGCCCAGATTCGGAGGTCAGTCGAACTGCTGGTGAAGGTCAGTGAAATATTTCGGGAAAGAGCAACTGGTTGATGGTGGTGGACACTGTCCTGCAGTGATTGATTCACGTCGATCGCCTGAAGCTGAAACGCCTCTGAGTGCGATTCGATTCTGGCGAGATGCAGCATGTCCCGGATGAGTTGCTGTAATCGATCTGTCTGGTCAATGATTCTTGAAAGGAACAGTTGGCTGTGTTCCGCATCTTCCAGTCCCCCATCCATTAGCGTGTCTGCGTAGACTTGAATGGATGTCAGTGGAGTCTTGAGTTCGTGTGACACATTCGACACGAATTCACGTCGCATCCGCTCCAGTCTTCGCACTTCAGTCACATCGTGAAGGACGAGGACGACGCCCGGTTTTGGATGCAGTGGAAGTTGAGTGACCGTGATCTCGATGATGGATTTGATCCGTTGAAGCTCGAGTTCTCTGCGTAACTCACAGTTGGCTTCGAACGCAGTATCGACGATCTGTTCGAGTTCCGGCTCGCGGACCACTTCCCAGACAGGGCGACCGCCGAAACTGCGAGACTGACAATCCAGCATCTTTCTGGCAGCGTCGTTGAAGTATAAAACACGGCGTTCCGCATCCAGAACAAGGACACCTTCGATCATGGTCCCCAATACGGACTGAGAGAGTGTGTTGTTCTGGCGGAGATCCTGATTCGCATTCATCTGGCGTGTGAACTCGGAAGAGACAACATCACCGAGCAGATTTAATTCCGACGCGATTTCTCCAAACGAGTCGTTTGGACGAAAACTCTTGAGGACCTGTCCTCGCTGGCCGGTGGGAAGCCGCTTCTGCAAATCTCGAATCACGTTCAGAAAATCGGTGTGCTCGCGGTGCACGTGCCTAAGGATGTTCTTCCCGACGAGAGCGGCCGTAATCAGTTGCAGGCCAAGGGCGATGGCAGTTCCGATCCACCACCATGTGATGAACGGCGAAGTGACACAGCAGACGAACAGCAGCACTCCTATTAAGAGGAAGACTCGTCGTGCATAGCTGAAAGAGGACATCAACACGGTTCCGTGAATTCAATTGTCATGAGCCTAGACCAATCAGGCGGGAAGCATGTTTATCTGGCGTTCCGATGGAGAAAAACTCAACTTCCCCCGGAATTCATACTGCTGGAAGGCACCGGACGATGGAGCCGAACGACACCTTCTAGCGTCCCTGCGTACAGAGCTCGCGGAACGTACCCGACAAGTCTTCCCGTTGTCGATTCCCGGAAGTTTTCAGAACGTATCCAATCCCAAACCGGACACCCGATTTCTTCAATTCTTAACGATTCCCGATTCTCGGTCGGCCTGATCCTGGAACTGGAGAACGCAGGTTGTTTTAGAAATTGTTTTCGGTGTCGAGCAGTTTTCCCATGACTGAGAGAGCAAAATCCTCTAAAACGCTAAGAATAATGCTTGGATTAGCGGTTTTGGAGCAGTTGGCGGGCGGAGATTCCCGGAATTGAAATCGAAGATGAGAAATTGAACCCTCTTCTGATATGCTCCACGCTTCACATCTGTGCGTTTTGAGTGTGATTTTCCTGTAGAGAGTGACTTTCCAGTATCCTGTTCAAGGTTTTGATTCATGCGAATGAGCCGCCTGCTCGTGCTGACGACGCTGACCGCACTGGTCGCGTGTTTTTCGTCTTCTACTCCTCTGTCGACTCGATCGGCACTCGGGGCTGACGCACCTGCTGCGAACGCATCCCAGATTGAACGAGGGAAGTATTTGGCTCACGATGTCGCAATGTGCGTGATCTGCCATTCTCCTCGTACCGAAGAGGGGAAGATCATCGAAACTCGCCTGTTTCAGGGAGCTCCGATTCCAGTCGGTGCGACCGTGAAAGGCCAATCCTGGGCGACTTACGCTCCAAACCTGCGATCCGTTGCAGAGATCTGGGGAGAAGAAGATCTCTCCAAGTTCCTGCAGACAGGTGCGGTTCCTCGTGGAGTTGGCCCGAAATTGCCAATGCCTCCATTCCGCATGAGCGAGGAAGACGCAAAAGCTGTCACAGCTTACCTGCGATCCCTCAAGTAAAATTTGATCGATCAGTGATAGATCTCATGGCTGCCGGGAGAACGAAACAAGTTCTCCCGGCAGCTTTATCAATGGGCTCTTGTTTGACAGGGCTGCTGACTGTCAATGATGTTGCTTGTATGACTTGGGCATTCAGTTTCTGATGCTCTTTGATTTGTGTTCAGCCGAATCTCGATTTGGTGAATTGAATATGAGCATACGAGTTGACCGCCCAAACGGTGGGGAGATGACCGGAAAATCCCCTGCTCTCCCTCATCGCTGGTTGCTGCCAGCGTTTTATGTCGTCTTGCTGCTTGCTGCGGTCCTCATTTTCTGGGGAATTCGCGTGATCGGAGAATCCGAAGTCCCTGTTGTCTCGACGGCTGTCAGTGCTGTCACTGAGGGGGCTGCGGCTAGAAAAACTCCCGATGCGGCCAACACTGTACTGTTACATGTGCTGGCGACGCTGACTGCGGTTATCGTTCTGGGACGCATTCTTGCTGTCGGATTTCGAGCGATCGGGCAACCGAGTGTCATCGGGGAAGTTGTTGCCGGGATTCTGCTCGGGCCATCGGTCCTGGGAGCAATTTCTCCTGAGGCGATGCACCTGTTGATCCCGGATGCCGCTGCCGATCCGCATGGGCGCGTTGTTGCCGCGATGGGAATCATTTCTCAGATCGGGATCGTGCTCTACATGTTTATTGTGGGGCTTGAACTGAATACCACGATGCTTGTGAAATCGGCCCATGCGGCGATTGCGATTTCGCATGCGAGCATCATCATTCCATTTCTTGCCGGGACAGGACTCGCGCTCTGGCTGTTCCCGCATTTCGCTCCTGAGACAACCTCGTTTACCAGCTTTTCTCTGTTTCTCGGCGTGGCAATGGCGATCACGGCATTTCCCGTACTTGCCAGAATTCTCACAGACCGACGTCTTGAAAAGACCCCGCTGGGAGTCCTCGCGCTCAGTTGTGCTGCGACCGATGATGTGACTGCGTGGTGTTTGCTGGCATTTGTTGTCGGGGTCGTCCAATCCAATGTGAGCGGAGCGATCTGGGTGGTCGTGCTGACTTCGGTTTATCTGGCGGTTATGTTGCTGTTCGTACGTCCGTTCGCTGTACGGCTTTTGAGACGAGACGAACGACATGTCCCCAGAGGAACGATCCCCACTCTATTCGTGGCCGTTCTTGCGTCAGCGTTCGTTACAGAAGCCATTGGAATTCACGCAGTCTTTGGTGCGTTTCTACTCGGAGCGATTATTCCACACGATCTTCCAATCACGAAGTCGATCCATGACAACCTGCACAATGTCGTGACGATGTTGTTTCTTCCTGCGTTCTTTGCCATGTCCGGAATGAATACGCAGATCGGACTGATGAATAATCTCGAACACTGGTTGATCTGTGCGGCGATCACTGCTGTGGCGACCGTCGGAAAGTTTGGCGGGACATTCCTCGCGGCCAAAATGGCTCAGATCTCAACTCGGGACGCTTCGATTCTTGGTGTGTTGATGAACACTCGCGGCTTGATGGAATTGATCGTCCTGAACATTGGTTTGTCGCTGGGAGTCATCTCCCCTGTCCTCTTTGCGATGATGGTTCTGATGGCCGTTGCCACCACGATGATGACTGGCCCGATCCTGTCGGTTCTGTGGCCGAAAGAAGAGAACAGCGCGGTTGCGTGAGTCGTCCTTTCGGTTGCGTTACAGACGATCGCTACGCTGTCTTCTCACCCGTCTCTTCCGATTTCAATGAATATTCGTTTTCTGGATGTTCGGAAGAAACCGCTTGTGTCGCGATACGACCGGCGGAGATTGCCGCTGACGATCTTCTTAGTTGGTCACACTCTCAGATTGGGTGACCATCAACCGAATTCTGATCCTGCTGGCTGAATTGCCGGCGTTGTGGAGATCAGATCACGATCTCTCATCGGGGAGTCATGTTCCACGGGCAGTGCGACAATAACTCTGTTGAACAGAAACTGATTCGCAACAAGCAAAGAACATTTCACCCCACTGTACCTGATTCGGTCGGCGTGCGATTTCACGAAGGAAATCGCAATCGAGATTCGAGGAAGGTTGCGCTTTCGTATTGAGGACGTTGGTGTGCGGCCACAAAGCAGCTGAAGCTGCTCAAGTCAGAGGAACATGCGAGTATGTTCGACGGGATAATGACTGGCATTGGTCGGACTATGATCTCGAAAGCAGTTTGCTTTTCATTGCTGGCGTCGGTCTGCACTGTCGCTCAGGCGGATGATGCGAAGCGACTGCGAGGCCGCCCTTTGATTCGCGGTCCGGTTGTGCTTTCTTCACGAATCGAAATGCTGGACGATTCGATCGCACTCGCTCCTCCAGAAGTTGCCCCAACCATTCCGAAGGCGCCAGCGAACAAGCCGGTGTCGAAAGGCGCATCCGCTCCCGGGGAACTGATGGATCGAGTTCGTGAATTCGGTCGGACTGTAGGTACGCAGGAGTCCAAAGCGGTTCAGGCGGAACGGTTGGAGCCTCAGTCATCGAAACGCTCCAACGGAATCTTCAAAGTTTCCCTCTTCAGTCTCTTTTCCGGACCGAATGGGGAAGACCTTGAAGATTCGCCGGCAAACGCGAACGAACCGATCCCTCCTGCTCCTTCGTTCGACGTGATCGAAGATCGACCATTACCGCAGCCGATTCCATCGGTTCAACCGCAGGCAGAGATTCCGTACTCGTTTCCGCCTCATGAGCTCGAGCCGCAATACGAGCCGCAATATTATGGGGCGATTGAAGGGGGCGACGAAGCCTGTACGACCGAGAACGGTCGGGCAATTTCAGGTGTTGTCCCTCAATCTGACAAGAAGTGGTGCGTTCTCCGATGGCCCGGGCTGAGCCGCATGTTCAAGAAATAATGCGGTGATTCAATTCGATGATTCGAGATTGGAAGAATCGCGAAATGCAGTCCTGCTGCTGCCCAATTTTCCGGACACTCCTCTATAATCCAAGGGACGTTTATCAGCATGAACGTATGCTTGAGATAAACGGAAATGAAGTGTCGCGGTGAAGTGCAGCCTGTATGAAGTTCCCTGTTGAAGTTTTGCAAAAATGCTGGTTCCTCGCCGGGCCCACGGCCGTAGGCAAAAGTGCATTGTCGCTGCACTTGGCAGAGAAGCTGAATGGGGAAATCGTTTCGCTCGATTCGATGGCCATCTATCGCAGAATGGACATTGGGACTGCGAAACCAGATGCGACGCAGCAACAGCAGGTTCCTCATCATCTGATTGATGTCGTTGATCCTCACGAGGACTATTCGACGTCTCAGTATCTGGAAGCGGCATTAGCGAGTTGTCAGGAGATCATTGCGAGAGGGCGAGTCCCGATCTTTACCGGAGGGACCGGACTTTACCTGCGAGCGGTCCTGCGAGGCGTGTTTGAAGGACCGCCAGCGGACTGGGACTTTCGCAATCGGATGTCTGCTCGGGCAGAAGGACAATCACCGGACTGGCTACATCAAGAACTCGCCAAGGTTGATCCAGTGTCTGCTGCTCGACTTCACCCAAACGATGCCAGACGTCTGGTGCGAGCACTGGAGATTCATCATCTCACAGGGCAGCCTGCTTCGGTGCTGCAGCAAGAACATCCACTGCCTGAGGCGGACAGACCGCGCCATGTCTATTGGCTGCATCCTCCGCGTGACTGGTTGTCAAAGCGAATCAATCAGCGCGTCGAGCAGATGTTTGAACTGGGGCTGGAAAGAGAAGTTCGTGAGTTGCTCAACTCTCCATTCCCCCCCGGACGGACTGCGCGTCAGGCGTTGGGCTACCGGGAAACAATTGACTGGATCGAAGGGCGAATTGGTTCGCTGGGTGAAACCATTGACTTGATTCAGACGAGAACCCGTCAATTTGCCAAACGTCAGCATACGTGGTTCCGAAATCTGGAAGAATGTCACGAAATCCTGCTGACTGGGGGCGAGTCTCCAGCGGAATTGTGCGATCGACTTGTCGCGCCGCATGGAGCATAGGCTGTTGTACTGTCGGTCGATCCTGCTCGGATCTTCCTTGTTGAGAATCGCTTCAACTCCAGCGAAATTGCCGTATCTTGGCGTGTCAGACTCTGGGATTTGAGGAATTTCCTGATCCACTGTCTGAATTCAGGTGCCTACGAAATCCGGGCTATCTCTCGATTCTGTAATGTGTTCCGACATCATGAATTCGGGATTGGTTCAGAAGACATCGACAGGTTATGATGGCTGGTCTGAGATTTCAGGCAGTCTGGTCTGTCGAAATCCGAACATCGGAGGCTAAGGCAATGGCATTGCGGCTGCGTGGGCGAACCTGGTCAAGCTGGATACTTCTGGCATGTGTCACTGCATCTAGTGGAAATCCGATTGGGGCGGCAGAGGCAGATAAGGCAATTGAGAAGGCTTCCAAAAAGCTGGAAGGGCTTCAGGTTCAAGTTGGTGATGAACCGCTGAAGCCATTCGAGCCGAAGACCCCTGTTGCTCCAAATGATGATGCGCGTCGTGCTGCAATGGCGCTCTATATGAAAGGCCGCATCTTGCAGGAGAACGCAAAGTTCTCTGATGCACTTGATGCCTATCTTGCGGCAGTTGATAAAGATCCGACTGCAATTGAACCATATAAAGGGGCGCTGCCGATCTTGTTGCAGCGCCGTGAGATTCCTCGGGCGCGGAAGTTGACGCTGGATGCGGCCACGCAGAATCCAGAAGGATTTGACCTTGTCGCAGCAATGTCGGCAGTTTTTGGACGTCAGAATCAATTGGGCGACGGAATTCAGCTGTTGGAAGAAGCGCTGAAGCTTCCCAACGTGAAGCCTCGTTCGTTCCCGGATCTCGCGTTACGCCGCGACCTGGGGTTGTATTACCGTCTCCAGGGGAACTACGAGAAAGCGGCAGCCGAATACAAACTTGTGTTTGATGCCGTGATCGATCCAAAGCTCGACCCTGCTCTTCGCGACCAGATTTTAATGGATCCAGGCAAGCAGTTCGACGAGTTTGGCGATGTGTTTCTACAGTCCAAACAGCCAGAACTTGCTCTCAAAGCGTTTGATGAAGCGAGCAAACATCGAGAAGCAAAACCGGGATTACACAGTTTCAATCTCGCGACGGTTTTCCGTCAGACAGGCAATTCCGAGAAGGCACTGACGGAGCTTCAACATTATTTTGACGCTCAGATGCAAACTCGGGGGCGCGCTGCCTATGAATTGCTGAGGGATTTGCTGGTTGAACTGAAACGCGAGAACGAGCTACTTCCAAAACTGGAAGAACTGCACAAACTCGATATTCACAACGAAGGTCTGCGGTATTTCCTTGCAGATCTTCTGCTGGACTCTGGCAATCTGGATCGGGCGGCCGAGCTCTATACTAACGGCCGGGAAAACGTGACTGACCCGCGCGCGCTGGTCGGGATGCTCTCGATCTATCGCCAGAAAGAACAGCCAGAAAAGCTGTTGCCGGTCCTGGCGAAATCCTTTTCGTCGGTCCCGCGAGCCGATGATGCTGCAGTATTGAAGCAGCTTGCTCCGGACATTCGCGATCTTGCGAATCGCTTCGAAGAAGAAATCAAGAAGCTGAGCAAAGACGATAAGTCATTTGGTGCACTGACGAAATACGCCAAGACGCTCGAAGAAGGAGATGAACCCAAACTTGAGTTCATTCAGGCGTATCTGCTTGGGAAACTGGCCAGCGAAAGTGATCGGACCGACGACGCCATTCACTTTTATAAATATGCGATCTCGATGCGGAACGATCCGCCGGCGATGCTCTATACCGAACTCAGCAGCCATCTGATTGATTCCCAGAATTACGCTCAGGCACAGGAAGTTCTTCAGGAAGCGGTTGCTCACACTTCGTCGGGGATGCAGCGGGAAAAATGGCGATTCCTTTATCTGCTCAGCTATGCCCAGGCATTTCAAGGTGAGACATCCGAAGCGATTGAAACCATTCGGGCAGCACAAAAGCTGCAGCCAAGTGTTCCTGAGATGTTCTATCAGGAAGCATGGATTGTCTATCACGCGCGTCGCTGGGACGAAGCGCTTGCTCTGTTCGAGCAACTTGTCAGCAATTATGCCGGTGATAAGCGGATGACGCTGAAGTGCCGTTTCCACATTTCCAACATCTATGTGGAAAAAGGAGACATGGCGCGTGGCGAGAAGGTGTTGGAAGATATTCTGACAGAGGATCCTGAGAATATTCAGGCGAACAATGACCTCGGTTATCTGTTTGCAGATCAAGGAAAGAACCTTGATCGCGCTGAGACCATGATCCGAAAGGCACTTGAGGCCGAACCTGAGAATTATGCTTACCTCGACAGTCTCGGCTGGGTCTTGTACCAAAAGGGAAAGTACGCAGAAGCGTTGGTTCCATTGGAAAAGGCGACAGAGACCAAGAGCGGGGCTGACAGCACAATTATCGACCACCTCGGCGATTGCTTTGAAAAGCTCGGGCGGCACGAAGATGCTGTGAAGGCTTGGAAAAAGGCTCTGGAAGGCGAGGAAAAGAAGAGCAATCCGAGCGAAAAAGTTTTAAGATCGATCCGGGAGAAGCTGAAGATTAACCCAGAAGCTCCTGCTGTTTCTGCTGAGGCCAAATAGTGCGTGTCAGGTTCCCAGTCGTCCATCCAGAACGGGCACCATGGGAACTGTCATCGAGCTTCGTGATTGTGGAAACTCGCATTCCAAGGCATCCCCCCTCTTCCTTCAGGGGAAGGTGCCTGGTTGTGCATTGGCAGACGTGACTGACCGGAACTGAACTTCAATGTGAAGTCGATATTTCCTCATCGACCGCATACCGCAGTGTAGAGAACATCATCGCGCTCCTCTCGAATGAGGAGTAATTGGAGTTTTGAATTCAGTGACAGTCGATTTTCCATGTCACAGTTGCGGGGCGGTTCTTCGAAGTCCATTAAACAGGGTGGGGCAACTGATTGTCTGCCCTGTTTGCGATGCAGATGTGCAGGTGCCGGCTCGGCATGTGCTCGGTGAAAATGGCTCTACTCCGACTTTCGCGGAAGAGCTGAATCACCGGATGTCCCCTCTTTCTGAACGCATGGACACGTCTTCGATAGGGTCTTTGGGGCGAGGGGTTTCCCATTCGTGGGAATCAACTGGTGCCGCTGGGAAGCGAGAATTTCGAGATGATGACTCGTTCAATCTAGGCCAATCAGCAAATGGCACAGCACTGGATGAGGATGATTTCGAGTCGAATTTTGAGATCAATCAAGAGAACCATCAGCCAGCTTCGATCCCTCCGGTCACACTTTCTCGCATCCTGTCTGTCACTTGGACGCTCTACACTCGACACTTGGGTGTTTGTTTATTGGTTGGGCTCCTGGACACCGTACTGATGACCCTTGGGGTCGTCGCTATTATCACCTTGTCGTTTTTTACCTCGTTTTTAGTGCAATGGAGACAAGAGTTTGCGATTCTTTCCTTCTTGTTCCTGACCTCTATTGGAATGGTTTGGCTGCTGTCTGTGATGGCTGCTGGGAATTTTCGCTACTTTATGGCGATGGCACGCGGAAAACCGCTCCGAATGAGTGAACTGCTGCGGATTGATCGTCAGATCTCTCGAGTGGCGATCAGCGGATGTCTTTACTGGACAATGGTTTGCTGCGGTCTCTTGATTGGTGTGATTCCCGGTTTGACCGCGATGGTTCTGTTCTGGCCCGTCGGCCGAATCGTTGTCGACAAGAATGTGTCGATTTTTGATTCATTTATTGAGTCGTACAGGATTAGTCATCGTCACATGCTGATTTCCTGGGCATTGCTTTTCATCCATCTGGGCATCTTCTTAGCCACGTTCTCGATCCCGATCCTGGGGCCGTTTGTAGGGTTTTCTCTGATATCAACCCTTTATTCTGTGACTTATCTCATGCTGCAGGGTGAGGTTGTGAATCCGTGAATGAGCGTTCTGATTTATGAGGAACTGATAAACTCATAAAAGAAGTGATTGACGTATCAGCGACCGCTGTAGATAATTGCCCCGACACGACAAAAACTTTCGATGTCAAAGGGATTGGACAGGATGTGTTTCCTGTCCCTGAGATCTCACGACCGGAATTATGCGGTTGATAGGCTGTATACCAGGTACGATGTTTGAGGCCGCTTCGGACTGGACTTGTTCATGGAGTGCTCATTTTTGAAACAGTCTAAAATGAGTGATCGGTGGAGTGACTGACCTGATTTCAGGTGTGTCAAAGACCAGCGATCAGGCTTCTGAGAGTCAGCAGAATTTGCCAACCGATTCCGTACCAATTCAGAATTTACACTCTCTTTCATGCTGAAAGTCGAAAAGGGTTCCACTTGAACGAGGACCAAGTTCCCCGCGCGTCCGGCTTGCCAGTCAGTGACGCAGGAGTTCCTTCGATTCCTCCGGATCGAGAACCACAGGATCAAGATATGATTACCCAATTTGCAGAGCCCGCTGTTGCACGTCCGAGCGAACCGGTCGCTCGCACTGGATTCAACCCACGCGTTCCTGAGCTTTCACAGAAGCTCGAAAAGGATCTCGTTCAGGTCTTCAAGCTGTTGGCAGATGAAACACGCCTGAAGATTCTGTTCTTCCTCGGACGTGAAAAAGAACTTCACGTTTCCGCTCTCTGTGAACGTCTCGGCCAGAGCCAGCCAGCTGTCAGTCACCACCTCGCCCTGCTGCGAGTTGCTGGTCTGATCGAGCCACGCCGCGATGGAAAACACAACTTTTATTCCATCCAGCAGCACCGCTTCCATGAACTCATGGGCGAGCTGTTCCAGAGCTTCACTGAAGAAAACAATGCTTCCGAATGGCGCTTCGAAGATTTCATCTTCCGCCAAAATCGTAAGCCAGAGTAGTCGATTTTCTCTCGCGTTCCCGTGTTGATCTTTGCTGCGATTCATTCGCAGGAAGTTGGCACAATCATCTGAGTCAGTCTTGCTGGCATGGTTGATGAAAACGTGAGAGCGAAAATTCGAAATTCATAGACCTGACTCGGAATCCGAGTCAGGTCTTTTTTTATTTGCAGCTTACGAACAGTGACTGTCTGACGTTCAGCTTCTTTGAGGCAGTTTGCTCGTGGAGTCCAATTCACGCAGATCAGGACATTTCGCTGAATTTGTGCTGTGAGATGTCGTCGACAATTGTTGCTCTCATTATCATGATTCGGCTGTTCCGATGTTGAATCCAGCTGGGAGTCTACCGTGCGATTGAAGACTGCTTTCTCGCTTGCTGTTGTCCTGGGCCTGTCGGCATGTGATAAGCCAGCAGAGAAATCCGAACCGGGGCCAAGTTCAGCTCCAGCAAAGACAACGACGACGACACTAGCATCCGCACCTGCATCAGGGGCTGAGGCTGCGATTGTTGCAACGGTGGATCAATCACCAGCAAATCCAGTGCTCGCACGGAAGTTGCTGACTGCGGAAGAAGCCGCCTCTGGCTGGATTTCTCTGTTTGATGGTGAATCTCTGTTTGGTTGGAAGAGCACCAAAGAAGATATCAACTGGAGCGTGAAAGACGGCGCCATCACTGCCGATTCCGGTTCAAATGGCGTCCTGCTTTCCTCTGTCCCGTTCGGTGATTTTGAACTGATCTGCGAGTTCCGTGCTGCTGAAGGAACTAACAGTGGTGTCTTTCTGCGATGCAACGCGGACCCGAAGTCGATCACCGAGGACTTCTATGAAGTGAACATCGCCGACTCTCAAAAGGACGGCTATCTCACCGCAAGTCTGGTGGAACGTGCCAAGGCAACCGAAGAAATCAAAGGCTCGGCTGGCGATTGGAACACCCTGCGGATGATTGCCAATGGGAAGTCTGTTCAAGTGTTCTACAACGGAAAAAGCGTACTGGAATACACCGACGAGACCCCTGCTCTACGTCTGAGTGGTTACGTTGGTTTGCAGAAGAATTCCGGCAAAATCGAGTTCCGCAAAGTCAATCTGAAGCCATTGAATCAGACCTCACTTTTCAACGGGACCGACCTGACCGGGTGGCGTGTCGTGCCCGGCTCAAAGAGTGAGTTCACTGTTGCCGACAAGGCGATTCATGCAGTCAACGGCGCAGGGTTTCTGGAGACTGCAGAAGCCTATAAAGACTTTGTTTTTCAGACTCAGGTGAAGACTCAGGCGAAAGACTTGAACAGCGGTTTCTTTTTCCGAGCGTTGCCGGGGACCGAAGCAGCACCTTCAAACGGGTATGAAGTTCAGGTACACAATGGTTACAAGAATGGCGATCGCAACAAAGCAGCAAACGCCGGAACAGGTGCAATTTTTCGTCGGATCGAAGCACGTCGCGTTGTCAGTAATGACCTTGAGTGGTGCACCATTACTCTGGTGACATCCGGCCCGCGAGCAGCCGTTTGGGTTGACGGCTTTGAAGTTGTGAACTGGGAAGACACCCGTGCGGCTGACGAGAACCCACGAAAAGGTTTGCGAGTCGATGGCGGGCACTTCAGCCTTCAGGGACACGATCCAACCACAGACGTGTTGTTCCGTGAGATCACTGTTCGCGAACAGGCCGCTCCGTAGTCAACGAGCGATTGTGATTGACGATCTGAAAAAGAAAGCGGACTTCCCTGATTTGGGAGTCCGCTTTTTCTTTAAGTCAGCTGACAGCAATGAGACTACGCTTCTGGCTGATACAGCTTGTGGGTGCCGATGTACATCTCGACTGATCGTGGTGTCTGGTAGCGAATCGTTTTTCCTTCAGCGACACGTTCTCGTATCTCGCTGCTTGAAATGTCGGTCGGCGGCATCTGACAAAGGTGGAACCGACTGCGGTACTTCTCGCCCAGTTCGGTAATAATCGGTTCGATGCTGAGTTCGGATCGTCCCCGATTCACTGCAATGATCGTGGCCAGATCAAGAATTTCTACAGGGTCGCGCCAGGTTAAAAAGTCTGACAAGGAATCGCCCCCGATGATGAGGAACAACTCGTCTTCCGGGTGTGCAGCTGCAATTTGACGCAGCGTTTCGACCGTGAAGCTGGTTCCTTTGCGTTCAATTTCGATTTTGCTGACGCGAAAGTTCACATGCCCGGCGATTGCCAGTTTGACCATTTCCAGACGGTCTCGCGGGCTGCTGATCTGTTTTCCCTGCTTCTGAGGCGGAGAAAATGCTGGAATGAACCAGACCTCGTCCAGTTGCTGGGCTGCTCGGGCTGTTTCGGCGAGTAACAGATGGGCGATGTGGATGGGGTCAAATGTTCCGCCAAAGACACCAATCTTCATTTTCGACTTTCCTGCATCCGCGTTACTGGATTCCACTTTGAAAGGCACATCTCGATTTGGACTTCCAACAGGGTTTTGCTGGGGACCATGTGTGACTTTAAGGCCGAGATCGCCCGCTTTTAGAAGGCTTCAAAGCGGGACATAATAGTTCAATCCGCCCGGGATTGCTTGCCAATTTCGTTCCCGATTTTCGTCAGCGCGTCGCCAGTCGATTTGGCGGCGCTTCCAGAGACGGCAGGACAAGTTCTTCTGAAATCGGTCTCTTCCAAAATCTGATCCCGCCCTGCAACTGGACAGAAGAAATGGGTGATTCGAGTCTCTATAATCAAAGTGGACAACGAGACCGGGAAGGCTCAGGTGACTTCACAATCGTGTTCTTAACGATGTGATTGGGAAAGAACTGACATCCTTGTCCGGGGAATCGCTATTTTCATTTGAGATTTCATTTAGAATTCATGCCGTAAGTGTGGCAGGCAGCGTATTCTCTGTTCAAAAGTGCTGCTTCTGAGCACGGATGGATCGACAGTTTTATTGACCACGTTGTTGCCCAGAATTGTTTTATTGCAGGTGCAATCTGATGCCGAAAAATCAGTCACTCCGTCGTGGTGGGTTGGCAGTCCGAGTATTGGGAAGTCTGGCCCTGCTGGGGGGAATTGCTGCCCTCTTTGTGCTGCTGGTGCCGCAATCCAAAGTGGAGAAGAAGGACCGTCAGGCAAACTCTGAGTCTGAGAACAGCGTCAGCCGCAAGTGCGAAGATGAACTTGCGAGCCTGCTGGAAGGCTTATCGCCTGGCCGGCTGGGAATTTCCTCTGACCGGGTGACGCTTGTCAATCGCTTGAATTCATGGCAGGCGGACTGCAGACCGTCCGCCGATTCTCCCAAGGCGGGGGCTGAGATTGAAGCCGCCAAGTCATTGTTGACCGGGGAATCACTGACTCGAACCCTGAGCGAAACGTTCCTTCCGGAAGACGCCTCGCATATTCGGAATGCTCTCCTGTTTCGTGATGTTGTGACGCACCTCACCGAAGCCAAAGCGAATAATTTGGATCGGTATTCGACGCTGTTTCAGTTTGTCTGTCGCAATCAGATGCTCGTCCCTGAGGAGATCCTGAAAGATCTTCCGCTGACCCCGTACGAAGCTCTTGTGCTGGGAATGGGATCTCCTGAACATCGCGCATGGACGTTCTGTGAGCTTCTTCGTCAGATGCGGACTGATGTCGTCATCATCAGGCCTCAAGGCGAAGGGGTCGAGAAGGAATGGCTGATCGGGGTGATTGATCCAACCGATGGGGTGTTGCTGTTCGACCCTCGACTGGGGATGCCAATTCCTCCGCTGAAAGTCGGGGATGAGAAACCAAAACTTCCCGCCGCGACACTTGCTCAGGTTTTGGAATCAGACGAGCCATTTCGTCAATTGGATTTGCCAGAGAACCCGTACCCTTTGAAGTCCGAGCACCTGAAACAGGTCAAGATCGGGGTGATTGGGACAAGCTGCAGTTGGGCGCCTCGCATGGCGCGGTTGCAGTTCCTGTTACCGTCCAAGTTTACTGTTGAACTCTACGACGGTCTGGTGGAAAGCGAGCTTCGTTCTCCAGGTCTGCGTCAGCGCGTCATCGATGCCGGTTCAAAAGGAAGCTGGTCGGCTGAGAATGTTTCAATCTGGAACTTCTCTGAAGATCAGTTGATTGCATTTGAGGCGACACGTGGAGAAGGGGCAGAAGGAAGCACACTGAAGGTACTGCTTCAAGTGTTCCAGGGGCCGTACGTTCCTATTCCGACCGACAAGGAAGGCAACTACAAGATGGTTCCTGTTGATCGTTCGCTGCATTTTGTGCGTGTCGAACAATTGTCAGGGAATCAGACTGCTGCAATGAAAGACTATCTGCCAATTCGCTCCGCCGCGAAAATGGCTCCGTCTCCAGCGAATAACCTTGCAGCAGAGTATGCGGCGCTGTGGACAGGTGTTGCTCAATTTGAAACTCGCAAGTTCCACCCCGCATTCAACACGCTCTATCGCTTCTTCAGCACTCAGGCAACGAGTACAGGTCTGGTGCGAAGTGGGATCGAGTGGAGTGCTGAATGTCTGGTCGCTGAAAAGCAGTATGCGGCTGCGGCTCGTCTTCTGAACGGGGCTCCTCCGGGACTTTCTCAGCGGCGTGATGCTCTGCTGATTCGCGAATGGTTCCGCATGGCTGGTCTTGATCCGGATAAAGAACTGGCGAAGAAGGATGCGCCTGCGGAGGCGATGCCACCAGAGCAGAAGAAGCCTGATGGAAAGATGCCTGAAGCTGGCAAGCCAGAAGAGAAAAAAGCAGATGACAAAAAGCCTGAAGCAATGAAGGCGCCGGAAGGGGCTCCACCTGCAGAAAAGGCACCAGAGAAGATGCCTGCCAAGATGCCGGAGGAGAAGCCAGCGAAAGATGCTGCTGATAAACCTGCGGACAAAGCCGATTCCAAGCCTGCTGGGGAAATGAAAGCTCCTGAAAAGCCAAAGGTGGAGAGTCCTGCCCCAGCTTCAGACGAAGTGAAAGACGGCGAGAAACCTGCTCGCCCTCCTATCCCTGAGAAGCCAGAAAAGATCGAAGCGAAGGTGGAAGATAAGCCAGCTGACAAGCCAGCCGAAAATCCTTCGATGTGATTTGCGTAAGCGAATTCAATCGTCGCAATGGCCCCTGATCAACAGGGGCCATTTTTTTTTGAACCATCTTCTTTTGGGGACTGCTGTTTTGGATGGGGCTATGGTTCGCGACCCTGACGTCCAACTTCCATGAACAGTGCTTCAAGACAGAGTGGAATCGGCATTGTCTGGCGAAGATGTTGTTCGGCCAGAAAGCAGCGATCGAGCTGATCCCCCAGGCGGTCAAGTTCTCTGAGTTGCGTGGTCGTTGCCAGACGCTTTCGGAGTGATTCAATGGTGAATCGAACAACCCAGTGCATGCATTCGCGCTGAACGCTGGTGTCGTTACCAAATTCTTCAAGTGCCGTCTGAATCTGCTTGATCGCTGACAGGCTGTCTTTCGTCACCGATTGCATCTGTTGATCGACGGCCTTCCAAAGCCCCATCAATTCTGGTTCCAGCAAGCGTTTGGCAAGGTCCAGACTTCCTTCGGCCATGTCGACAACGGTCTCGACTTCCTGCGCCGACTTTCCTTCTGCCGTTAACAACTGAATCATCTGATCCCTGCTCAGTGGAGAGAACAGCATGGGCTGGCAACGGGAACGAATAGTTGGGAGGACGGCTTCGCTGTCAGGAGTTAGAAGAATCAGAATTGCCCCCGGAGGAGGTTCTTCCAGTGTCTTCAGCAGCGCATTGGCCGCGTCTTCATTCATTGCGTCAGCGTCGTCGATGATGGCGATACGCCGTTCGGCGGTCATCGGAGCATGGGCCAGTTCGTAGCACAGCCCTGCTTTTCCACGATTGTTGTCATCTCCAATCAGCATTCCGATCGGAAGAATCTTCTTTCCTTCCGGGAGCCCGATTGTCAGCAGATCGGGATGTGTGCCTGCCTGAATCTGACGGCAACTCGGGCAGTCTCCGCACGCATCAAGAGCCTCATCCGGGCAGCGTTCGCAAAACAGGCATTGAGCCAACGTTCTGGCAACCAGACGTTTGCCGATTCCTTTGGGCCCAACAAACAGAAACCCATGTGCGAGCCGACCACGTTCAATGGCTCGGCGAAACATTTCGACCTGAGCTTTGTGACCGATCACGCGATTCCAGATCATCTGTTGCGATACTTCTTGAGTTTCGGGGGATAACGTGGCTTCTGAAATGCCGACCCTTTATATTCTGATCATTCCTTAGCGTCGCGTCGAGCTAGCTGCATGTTGCTGCGAATTGGTGATGTGGAAGACATGGCAATCGCAGTTTGAAAGCGGTACTGGTTGATGCGAACTGCGCGGGAGGCTCTAACGGGACGATGCTGTTTTGATGAATCCACTTGATTTTGCACAACACGAATACTGGATGCGGCAGGCGCTGGATCAGGCCCAGCAGGCCTTCGAGATGGATGAAGTTCCGGTCGGGGCAGTTGTGGTTTTTGAAGAGCGGATTATCGGAGCCGGTTTCAACCAACGGGAAACGCTGAACGACCCGACCGCGCATGCTGAGATGCTCGCGATCACGCAGGCGGCGACGGCGTTGCAGTCGTGGCGGCTTTTGGATTGCACGCTCTATGTCACGCTTGAACCTTGTCCGATGTGTGCCGGAGCGATTGTTCAATCCCGTATTCCGAGAGTGATTTATGGAACAACAGACCCCAAGGGAGGAGCGTGTCACACTCTGTTTCAGATCACATCAGACGCTCGACTGAACCACCGCGCTGTGACATTCGGAGGTGTTTTACAGGCCGAGTGCCGGGAGATTCTGCAGCGGTTCTTTGCTAAGCAGCGAGCTGCCGGGAAGAAATAGTTCTTCGCCACAGATTGGGGTTCTTAGAGCGGTTCTCGAAATGCTGTGGCGTGACTGGCACGCGGAATTCAGCTTTTCTTCAATTGAGAAGGCTGCTGCGCGGCCACACGATAGACCGATTCGGTCTAGTAGCTTCCGTTCACGCCGGTCAGCCCGCCGAATGAGATATCCCATTTGGACGGATTGAAGTTGATCACCTGAGCGGACGAGTTGCGCGACGGCTCACCAATCTGACGTTGATGGTAGAGCGTTGCGTCTCGACCGAGTCCTCGCATCACAAACATTCCGCGTCGCTCATCGTAAGTGAGCTCGTCTGCATACGCGTGGAAGACATGGCCTTCGAGTTCGGCATTGCCTGTCGCAAAGGCTTCGACCATTCCGGTCTTGGATTCTCCGATCAACTTACGCACGATCCGTAACTGTTGGCACTTCATCCAGACTGCATTCTCGGCTTCCGGTGACTTCTCTGAAAGCTGATTTCGCTGGAACTTGACCATTGGCTTGGGAACCGGGGCCGTAATCACTTCGACCCGATCGCTGAGGACTGCTTCATTGCGACCGACATTTCCTTCAATTTTCCCGGCAAACTTCACGCCGGCATACCGCCAGTTCGCCTTGCTGGCCTTGGCTGGCTGGTTGGCTTGTGGAGATTCACTTGGGGAAAATCGAACCTGATCTCCAGCGGTCCAGGAATGGAATTCGCCGGGGCCGCTCCCTTTAAAGTCGCCAGTCATCTGATTCAAATCGAAGGTTGCGACCTCTGCTCGATGAACTGCTGACAGCTTGGTCTGCTGATATTCGAATGCTTCGAGAACGACGTTGTGTCGACCAACCAGATTTTCGATTCCGATGCTTCCGTCTCGTTGTTGTGGTTCGACAAACGAGACCTTCTGATTGAGTGTTGCCGTCAGTTCTTCGCAGAGCAAACGCGAGATACTTTCCTGCTCCCCGGGAAGTGACGCCGTGATCTTTCCCCAGAAGCGAATCGCCGAACCGTCAAATTTCATCCCTTCTCCCCAGATGATGTCCAGGATGTGTGGAGCGGAATTTGGCTTGGAGGGGCTGAGTCCGGATGCGGCACTTTGAGGAATCGGAAGACTCATCCCGCCGGAACCGGGGATATCAATTCGGTTCTCGTGTCGGGTGAGTGTGATCTGTCCTCCCCAGACATTCGCAGAGCCCAATGAAACGCTGGCACGTTTCTGAATCTGACCTTGTGGATCGATCTGTCCGCGAAGGGTCAGAATCTGATGCACGCCCCCTTGGTTCTCTGCTGTGAAATTGCTGCCAGAAAGCTTGATCGGACCTTCCAGCTTTTGACTTCCGACATTCATTGGCTGGTCTGGTTGGTGTTGAACCTGAACTTGACCCTGCCCGATAATCTGACGGAAATCAATGGCTGCTTTTCCGGAGTCGTGGATCAGGTCCAGAGAAATCTGATCCGCTTCAACGATCCAGGGGGATTGAGACTTTTGTTTGTCTTTGGAGTCCGGTGATTCTGGGCCAGAGGATGAGCTTGCTGGTCCTTTCTCTTCGATCAGGCCGGGATTGATCACGGCATCGATGAGATTGGCTCTGGCGACTTTTAGCAATGCAGATTCAACACGAACTCGTCCTTCGGCACGGACTCGCTTTACCGGCAATGGTTTTGCCAGTGCGTTTCCGCTGGATTCCGGGCGATTGTTCTGCGATTGCAGGCGATTAATGTCGACCCAAAGTTGCAGAGAATCGCATCCGAGCCCGAACTGATCAGGCACGCTGAACTGAGCACTCTCTTCAACGTGAACGATGTGGAATTTCGATTCCGGGTCAGGTTGAACGGTGACCTTGGAAGCCCAGCGAGCAAGCAGCGGATTGTCGCCGAAACGCTCTTCATAGACTTCCATCTGCCCCGGCCCGCGGCACTCCAGGTATTCGAGAGATTTGTCGACGGAGTGCTGAATTCCAATTTGTGGGCACTCGAAGGTTGTCTGTCCTCGTTGAACGATGACGCGTTCCTGATCCACGAGAACGGCTCGACGATGAACGGCGTTGTAGTTCAAGTCCTGCATGACAGCGGTCATCTCATGATCGTCAGACGTCAGTTTCAGCCGTGTCCCTTTTCCGGCAAGCGATCCCTGAGCCTGAATTGAATTCAGAATGAGACCATCGAATGATTTCTGCAGAGAAGTGTTTTCGGCAGCTTTGGGATCCTGTTGATCAAACAGCAATCGCAGCCATTCACAGGCGATGGTGTCTTTAAAGATGGATCCAAGTTTGTTGGTCGCATGCACAACTTGAATCTGATCGTCGATCGTGCATTCCCGTTTGATCACGTCGTACAGCAAAGAGCCGTCGCTTGTGAGCCGGAGGTGATGCCCTTCTCCTTTTTGTGCAAACGTCGTGTCGAGGACAACGTTTCGGCGGAGAAGAATCTGGGACAGCCCGGCAATGCGTGGCATGTCTTTTCCCAGCACCGATTCCGATGCAGGAAGAAATGTCAGCTGCAACTGGTTCGCACTTCCGGAGATCTTTCGCTGATCCTGCGGAGTGGGACCGAATTGGAATTTGATGGGAAAGTCGCTGTAGAGCTGCAGTGCTTCTTCATCGAACTTGAAGTTGAGCCCCTGAATCTTCAATCCGTCAGGGCCATCAATACTGACGTTCCCTTCAAGTGATCCCCAGACGATACGGCCAGGCTGGGCGTCAGTCAGAGAAATGGCAGAGTCGAAAAACGAGTTCTGAAATTTGATCTGCGCTCGCTCGGCAACCAATCGATACGGAGGGCTTCCCGGTCGCTTTGGGTCGTTCCAGAGAACGGCGATTGGAGAAATCTGCAATGTGTTGCCGCTGCCTGCGACACGATGATGTTCTCGGAAATAAAGCGTGACAGCTTCCGCAATTTGCCAGGCGTGTTCAGCCTGATGGGTCCACGGGACCTCTGGAAAGTGTTCCATCGCCTGCTGATCAAACATTGCCGGCGGGCGAATCGCAGTTTCTTCGGCCTTGAAGTCCGTTTCTTGTGACGTTGCGATGGCGATCATCGGAGTCATCACCGCCGAGTAAATGCGGGATGCCACCAGCAGCGTGATCATTGTGACGAAGGCGACCAGAAATCGATTCATTGTGAATCTCCGATTTCTGAGTCCGCACTTGAGTGAACGGAGAGAATTTGCGGCACACGTCGATCCGATCCCCGGAGATTCGTCACTGACTCAGTGGAACTCAACGGGAATTGCGCATGATCGGCTGTCCGGAAATCGTTGTTCACTCCCCCGATTCCTTTGGGAGCCAGCCAATGACATCTGTGATGTCGATCAGCCCAATCGGTTTATGTTCACTGTCGATAACAGGCACTTCACTGATACGGCGCTGGGCGAAGAGATCAATGACATCGCCGAGTACTGCGTCAGCACGAATGGTCATTGGATTCACCGTCATGACCTCGGAGATCTTTTCATCCAGTCGGCTATCGCGTCGCGATTCCAGAAGTCGTGCGAGATCGCTGTCTGTGAAAATTCCTGCCAATGTTTCGTCGTCGTTGATCAGCAGGACAGCGCCGGTTCGACGTCCCGGTCTGGCTGTTGTGGTCATGACTTCACGGACAGTTGTATGGCACGAAGCGATACGGATCTCTTCCCGCTGACGCATCAGGTCAACGACCGGTTTCAGCTTCAGTCCAAGACTGCCGCCCGGGTGAAAGCGTGCGAATTCGCGAGGGCTGAAGCCTCGGGCTTCTGCGGCGACAAGTGCCAGAGCGTCTCCAACGGCAAGCATGGCCGTAGTGCTGGTGCTTGGTGCAAGTCCCCAGGGGCAGGCTTCTTTGAGCCGACCGATTTCAATGACGACGTTGGAGTGGCTGGCGAGCGAGTTCTGCCGTGTTGCAGTGATCGAGATGATCGGAATGTGGAACTCTTTGATCGCAGGCAGAATCTGAAGCAGTTCTTCAGTTTCGCCGCTGTTGGAAAGAGCCAGAAAAACATCGGATGAATGCAATGCACCCAGATCGCCGTGAACCGCTTCTGCCGGGTGAAGAAAATGAGCACGAGTCCCGGTCGATGAGAGCGTTGCCGCAATCTTCTTTCCGATCAGCCCAGCTTTGCCCATCCCGCAGACAATCACGCTGCCGGTGCAATTCAAGAGGGTCTCAACAGCATTGCAGAACGAAGTGTCGAGCTGCTTCGATAAATTCAGCAGAGCGTCGGACTCTTGACGCAAAATCTCACGACCCGCCCGAAGACGCTCAAAGTGAGAAAACGGAATGAGATGTTGGGCGGCGGAGTTCACCAATCGGCATCCTGCACAGGTGGTGAGTATGATTCAAATTCGAGGTTTTGACGTCGTGCGCAAACCCCGGGACGAGCGTTGGCGGAGTGTACCCCGTGATCAGAAAAACCGTCAACGCGAATTGCGAAGAACAAGGCAGTTCAATCACAAGTCATTCCGTGTCAGGCGAGAACAGCCTGTCGTTCAGGCTTTGATGGAATCCTGTCGTGCCCCAACATAATAATGCAAAATAGGTTGCGCCAGAGACTGGGCCTCGGAAATACGGCTTCAAAGCGATTCCTCGTTCCTGGCTCGACGTCCCTGTGTGCTGCGGAACAAAAGAGATCGGGCAGCGTCCCGTGAGTTGAGACCCTGCCCGATCGGCTTATTGAATTCGCAACAGTCGTTAACCCTCTAGTTGCATTGGGTTCTGGCGACTGGCGGGGTTCTGCTGCGTCGAATCGTCCTGAATATGATTCGGGCGTGCAGCCGATGTTCCCGGCTTCAGCTGAGGGCCTGTTTTGTGGGCTTCGAGAATCAATTTCAACTGCTCGGCGTTCATCACTTCCCGTTCGATCAGTTCTGTCGTCATCTGTTCAAGAACCGGCCGTCGGGTGCGCAGAATCTCTCGGGAGACTTCCATGCATTCGTCAATGATGCGTCGAATTTCGAGGTCGATTTCACGGAGGGTGTGTTCACTGTGCATCGACTCCACGATTCCGGTTGAGGCTCCATTCAGAAACGGAGAGCTCTTGGATTCGCGGTAATTCACACGGCCCAGTTTGGGGCTCATTCCGAATTCCATGACCATTCGGCGAGCGAGATCGGTTGCCCTTTCGAGGTCATTTTGTGCACCTGTCGATGTCTCTTCAAAGATGACATCTTCAGCGGCAATTCCTCCCAGCATGACGCAAATCCGGTTCTCAATTTCGGTCTGAGTGACCAGATGTCTGTCATCTTCCGGGCGTTGCAGCATGTATCCCAAGGCACCAAAGCCTCGGGGGATGATGGAAATTTTGTGAACCGGGTCGGTCTGTGGCAAACTGGACGCGACTAAAGCATGGCCGCACTCGTGGTAAGCGACTCGCTGTTTCTCGTCTTCCAGAATGATTTTTGATGCTTTTTCGAGTCCGGCAACCACGCGCTCGACGGCCTCTTCGAATTCGTGCATGGTGACCGCGGTTTTGTCTTCTCTCGCTGCGAGCAATGCTGCTTCGTTTACCAGATTGGCGAGATCGGCACCGACAAATCCCGGGGTCAAACGCGCGATGCGACCGAGATCGACATTGTCGTCCATCTTGATCTTCTTGGTGTGCACGCTCAGGATCGCAGCACGGCCTTTGTAGTCCGGGCGATCAACCAGCACGTGGCGATCGAATCGTCCCGGGCGCATCAATGCCGGGTCGAGCGTCTCAGGGCGGTTTGTCGCCCCCATGACGATGACGCTTTGGTCAGAGGAAAAGCCATCCATTTCGACCAGCAATGCATTCAACGTTTGCTCACGCTCGTCGTGCCCACCGGCCATTCCGCTTCCGCGCACTTTGCCTAAAGCGTCTAACTCATCGATGAAGATGATACTGGGAGACTTCTGCCCGGCCTGTGAGAACATATCTCGAACGCGAGCGGCGCCGACACCGACGAACATTTCAACAAAGTCGGATCCGGAAAGACTGAAAAACGGAACGCCAGCTTCACCTGCGACGGCTTTGGCGAGCAATGTTTTTCCTGTTCCTGGAGGACCCACAAGTAGCACTCCGCGAGGGATGCGTCCCCCGAGTGCCTGATACTTGCCGGGTGTTCTCAGGAACTCAACGACTTCACGGAGTTCTTCAACGGCTTCGTCGATTCCAGCGACGTCTTCGAAGGTGATGCGCACGTCGTCGTCGGCATACAATCGCCCACGGCTGCGACCAAATGACATTGCTTGCCCCGGTCCTCCCAGTTTTCGTAAAAACAGGATGAAGACCAGCAAAACGGACAGCATCAACAGGATGGAAAGAACGGTCCCCCACTCGGTGTCAGGGGTGGCGCCTGTGTAGTCGATGCCCTTCTGGTCAAGGGTATCGCTCAAGTTCGAGATCTTCTGATCGGCGATTCCGACGATCGAGATGCGGTAGCGTTGCAGACGTTCGTTTTCCGCAGTTGAAACGGCTTTAGATTCGGTTGCGGTATCAGGTTTGGAGTCCGAATTCTGGGCAATTTCAGTGCTGGTCTGCTTCTCTTCTACGGGTGTTGCACCAGCTGGAAGTGTTTCATTCAGCGACATTCCCGGGAGGACGTCGAGAGCGTCGGGGGATTTGGTCTTGTCGACCTTGGGGAGATTCTGGAAGGTGATGAACTGCCTTCCAATGACCAACTCGTGAACATTGGATTTGTTGAATTCGCCGGTTTCAATTTTACGGACGAATTCGCCGAAAGTGATTGGCTTCGCAAGGCTTTGCTCTCTGAACCATGTCCACCCGACGATGACGACGATGCCGCCGATCAGCAGGTACCAGAACGTGGATGCAGATCTCTTTTCCGACCGTTTCTGACTCGGCTTTCCATCAGGTGATGGACCTTTTGAAGCCGGGGGAGCGGTTTTCATTTGTCATTCATCCCTGTATCAATTCGCGCCGCGAACCTTTACTGATCTTCCTACTTGAAGTATCCGGTTGAGTCTTCGGGAACGCAAGGTACTTTCTTTGCAGGCGAGTTCTGGCGGGTGCTTTCGTAATCATTGCGGCTGATCTACAATCAACAGTGTCAATTCGACAGTGTCCTGATTAATTGCAGAGGTGACTTGTGGCGACTGAAGTGGAACTGTTGGACGCATTGAAGCAGGTGATTGATCCTGAGTTGATGGTCAATATCGTTGATCTGGGACTGGTTTATGACGTGGATCAGGAAGAGGATGGGAAAGTCAAAATGAATATGACTTTGACCAGCCCTGCCTGCCCGGCCGGACCTCAGATCATGCAACAGGCCAAGAATGCGCTGGAGCAGGTCCCTGGAGTCACTGGGGCAGAAATTCGACTCGTTATGTCCCCTCCATGGTCAGCGGAACGGATGAGTGAAGACGCCCGTGATCAGCTCGGGATCTTCTAAGTCGGGATCTTTATAAGACTGAACCAGCCATTCATGTGGTCCCTGCACTCAGGGCCGAAGCGGACCTGGATTCCGCGCGAAGAATGGATCTGTCGGTTCGGCAGTGAATTTGATTCAAAAATGCTCTGTTGTCATTGAGGCATCGTGATATGGTCGTGAAGATCGCATTTGCAAATCACCGAATACGTCGGGTTGCAGTGCTTTCTGTTTCGTGTAAACCATTCACCTCAGAGTGCTTGCGTGTTTACGGTCTGTCACATACGTGTCGTATCTGAACTTTGGTGTTCAACTCGAACTGGATGGCTCATGTCCATGAAAATTCTGAATCTTGCGTGCCTGGCCCTGCTCTGTACCGCATCTGCATGTGTTGCTGATGTGAACGACATTAAGAACCAGCAGGAACCTGTGATTCCGGTCAACAAGCAGACCGCAGAAGTTCCGGCCGCTGCCGCTGCTGAGACCGTTGCTCCTTACAAGGTGAAGTTCGAGACCTCCAAAGGGAATTTCATCATCGAAGTTCACCCTGAATGGGCACCGCTCGGGGCCGCTCAGTTCAAGAAGGCTGTCGAGGCAGGCGTTTATAATGATGCCCGATTCTTCCGCGTTGTGGACGGCTTCATGGTTCAGTTCGGAATTCCTGGTGATCCGGCTGTTGCAGCTGAATGGCGTGAAAAGCGGATTAAAGACGATCCAAAAAATCAGTCGAACAAACGAGGTTACATCACCTTCGCAATGGCTGGCCCAAACACCCGAACCAGCCAGGTGTTCATTAACTTCAAAGATAACTCATTCCTCGACAATCAGGGCTTCCCTCCATTCGGGAAAGTCGTTGAAGGTATGGACGTCGTTGACTCGCTCCACAAAGGCTATGGCGAAGGGTTCCCAAATGGACGCGGTCCAGATCAAGGACGTATCCAGTCCCAAGGAAATGAATACCTGATCAAAGGATTTCCGGAACTCGATTACATCACTAAAGCAACAGTGATTGAGTAAGTTCGGTGTTTCGCGAACCTTGTCCTTCGCGAATTGTGTGAAATGCAAACGATCATGAGCAGCCTTGAGTTTGTGTTCAAGGCTGCTTTGTTTTGATCGTAATCGTCTAAGTTGTTTGTATTGCTTCTATCTGAGAGAGGAGTCGCACGTTGTCTGCTTACAAAGTGAAGTTTGAAACTTCTAAAGGGGATTTTACCGTTGAGGTTTATCCTGAATGGGCTCCACTTGGGGCAGCTCAGTTCAAATCAGCAGTTGAAGCAGGCGTCTATAACGAAGCCCGATTCTTCCGTGTGATTGAAGGCTTCATGGTTCAGTTTGGGATTCCAGGCGATCCAAACCTGTCTGCCCAATGGCGCGAAAAGCGAATCAAGGATGACCCGAAGAAGGAATCCAACCAGCGTGGGCACATCACCTTCGCGATGGCTGGTCCAAATACACGAACATCTCAGGTGTTCATTAACTTCGGCGACAATTCGTTCCTGGACAATCAGGGCTTCCCACCGTTCGGCAAAGTGGTCGAAGGCATGGAAGTCGTTGATTCGCTGTATGACGGCTATGGCGAAGGGGCTCCGCGCGGCCGCGGACCAGATCAAGGTCGTATTCAGAGCGAAGGGAATGCTTACCTGGTTAAAGGGTACCCAGAGCTCGATTACATTAAGAGTGCAACAGTAATTGCATAGTCAGCTGACCGGTCATTGAACTGATCTGGACGCGACTTTGCAGATTGGGCCATAAGCAGGTCTCTGGCATTTTGTCTTTGGCTGTCAGTCAAAGACAAAATGCCACGTCTGTTTATCATTTGTGTTGTGTTTGCTTCTGACTGTCTCTGTTCATCATCTCTGTTGGGCGACGTGCGATATGAGTGCTGCAACTTCCCATCCGGTCAAGGCAGCCAAGTTCGTTAAGGATCTGGATCGCGCGCACTGGCATGATCAGTCGCTCTGGTTTGTTCGGGCAAAACGGGATAAGGCCGCTGCTACTCTGCCTGAGTGGGAAGAACTGCGAGAGCTTGCATCGAAGATCAAGCAGTTCACCATGTCGCATCTGGCGGATCTGCTTGAGCAGTTCGAAGCCAATGCGAAGAAGCTTGGTGCTCAGGTTCACTGGGCAAAAGATGCGGCAGAACACAACCGCATTGTGTTGGAAATTCTTCAGAAGCATCAGGTGAAAAAGCTTGTAAAGAGCAAGTCGATGCTGACTGAGGAGTGCCATCTCAATCCTCATCTTGAGGCACATGGGATTGAAGTCGTAGATACCGATCTTGGTGAGTGGATTGTGCAGTTGCGCAACGAACCTCCGAGTCATATCGTCATGCCGGCGATTCACACCAAACGTGAAGAGATCGGGGAACTGTTCCATGAAAAGATTGGAACAGAAAAGGGGGCGACAGATCCTCAGTATCTCGCCGAAGCAGCTCGACAGGAGTTGAGACAGCGCTTCCTGGCTGCGGATGCTGGTCTGACCGGTGTGAACTTTGCCATTGCAGAAACCGGTGGATTTGTCGTTTGCACAAATGAAGGAAATGCGGATCTGGGAGTCTCACTTCCCAAGCTGCATATCGCCTGCATGGGAATCGAAAAGCTGATTCCGCGGGCAAAAGACCTGAGCGTCTTTCTACGGTTGCTCGCTCGATCGGCAACCGGGCAACCGATCACGGCGTACACCTCTCACTTTCATGGTCCGCGCGATCCCGATTCCGAATTGCATATTGTTCTCGTCGATAATGGAAGGAGCCAGATTCTTGGAAGCTCCGATTTCCGCCGGTCGTTGAACTGCATTCGTTGCGGGGCCTGTATGAATACCTGCCCTGTCTATCGACGCACTGGCGGGCACAGCTACAGCGCGACGGTACCTGGCCCTATCGGTTCGATCCTGGGGCCGTCTTACGATATTGAGAAGTATGAATCGTTGCCGTATGCGTGTTCGTTGTGCGGTTCTTGCACGGATGTCTGCCCGGTGAAGATCAACCTGCATGAACAGCTCTATACGTTCAGGCAGCGCGTGGCCAATAAGGGGCTCTTGTCCCCTGTAAAGAGCATCGGGATGAAGGTCGGCGGGGTCGTTCTTTCTCGTGACTGGCTGTATAGGTTGGTCGGGAAGGTTGGGCGGGTTTCGCTGCGGTATTTGCCACGTTTCGTGATCTATAGCCCTTTGAATCCGTGGGGCCGTCAACGCGATTTACCGGTTCCACCGCAAGAGAGTTTTCGCGAACAGTACCGTCGTCGGCAGGCGAAAAAATAGCCGCACACACCACATCTGGTGTGCGACTTGAGTGAATTTGCTATTGCCCATACAAAATCATTGAAATTCTTTACAATTGGGTTCCGTTGGGGTAAATTCTGCAAAACCTGCCGGTTGTGCCAGCATGAATGCGACGCACGCTCGGCAGTCAGGCTTGAGAACTCTTGTCGAGTTCTCAAAAAGCCAGGACTGAAGGAATCAAGTCCACGCAGTTTAGGAATGGAATCCATGTGGGAGCGCCAATCACGCGCCGGTTTGTCTCCCACCTTGCCCGGCGTTTTCGGTCAGCAACATCATCTCTTCCTGCTGACGCGTTCACGCACCGCTCCCGTATCCATTCTCTTCTGTGGTGACTTTCCTTCGTGCCAGCGTCTGCGTGTGATTGCATCAGACTGCTTCACATAAATGACGTAACCCTGACTCGACCTCGGGTTGCATTTCGAATCACGGATAAGTTCACACAAGGAAGAATGAATGAACTCTAAGCCCGTCATCGCCATTAACGCAGATTTCCGTCCAGCTAAGGGAGACAGCTTTGCGTTTTCCTGGATGCACACTGGCTACTACGATTCAGTTGCCGGTTGCGGCGGCATTCCTCTGATGCTGTCTCCTCTGGCGACAGATGAGGATCTGCAGCGCGTCCTGGAAATGGTGGACGGACTGGTGCTGACTGGTTGCAAGTTGGATCTGGATCCTGCTGGTCTGGGCTTCGATCGCCATCCAATCACTCGCCCAATGCCACAGCGTCGCGAAGACTTCGATCGCCGTCTTGCCCGATTGGCGTTTGATATGAAAGTCCCGACACTGGCGATTGGTTCCGGGATGCAAACCTTGAACGTGATCTGCGGCGGGACCTTGTTCCAGCATATTGCCGAAGACGTTTTGAAGTCACTTTGTCATCGTGATCCTGTGGAAAATTGCCTGCGTCACGTGATCGAAATCGTTCCTGGCAGCAAGATGGATAACATCTACGGCCCAGGCGAAATTCGCGTTAACAGTGATCACCATATGGCCGTTGATCAACTGGCATATGTCTTCCGTGCCAGTGCAACTGCGATGGACGGCGTCATTGAAGCCTACGAATCCGTCGTTGAAAACTGGTGGTGTCTGGGTGTGCAATTCCACCCAGAGAGCGAATCTGCCAGTGCCCTCGATATGCAAGTTTTTGAAGCATTCATCGAAGGTGTGAAAGAAAATCAGCAATCCGACGCCGATGTCTACAAGTTTGAAACATCACGCCGCCGCGTTGCATAAGTTAGTGTGCTGAGTGAACTGATCTGAAGAAAGAGCCTTGGGCGAAATGCTCAAGGCTCTTTCTTTTTACCTGCTTCGGTCTGAGACGGAATCTGATTCTGCGTCTGCTGTGAAAAGAATTTATTGATAAGCACTCATTCAGGCAGATGGACGTTGAGGAAGTAGCCGTACTTCGTCCAGTTCTTGAACCAGTTTTGCAGCATCGCTGGAGAAAAGCTTTGCTCGCCAACTTTTTCGATCAAAACTGATAACGCATCGATCAGCGTTGTCCCCTGCTGCAGTTCCTGAAGCAATATGAACTGTGGGGCATCGATCACGGTTCGTCGCACAATGAAGTCAACCCGGTGAACAGCGAGATACGTTTCCTGCTGGTGCAATGGAGGAACAGGTTTCTCTTTGCGAACGGCGGTGATTGCTTCGTGTACAGGAAACTGAAATTGAATCAATCTCAGTGATGGGGTGACTTCAAACTGAATATTGAGCAACTGTTCGGGCGGGATCGACAGGAGTGATTCCGCACTTAACTTGTCCTTTTGTTCATCCCCAGGACCGTCAAAGACTTCACTGTAGAGACGTTCTAACTTCGCAACTTCGATCAAATAGTCTGCCCAGTCATAGGCAGGATCATCATTAGCCTTTGGTGGGCGGTTAGCACTGAGTGAATCCGGGAATCGGCGTCCGAGATCAGCGAGCGTATAGCTGCTGGGAGGCGATTCCTTCAGGTAAGTCAGTACGAAACCAGCAAAGGCGTCTTTGCCGACAAGGAATCTGACAGCAGGGAACTCTCCTTCCAGACATTCGATGAGTCTGGCGAAGTAAGCGTTTCCATAGACCGCCAGTCGTTGCACGCTTGAGCATTCGTGCGACGGGAGAATCACATCGTTGATCTGCTCTGGAACAACCGCGATTTCCTGTTGTGCTTTGGGGCTGCTGATGCCTGCGACGATTCCTTCTGGATTGCTGATCACCGACATCATCCAGCGTTGAATTACGTCGAGGTGTGGAGAGTTATTCATTACTCCACCTCAGCGGTAATAAAGACTGCTGGTTGCGGGATGGCCGTTCCAGAATTGGGATTCACTTCCTTTTTAATGGAGCCGGTGAGCTGGCCTGATAATTGATTCAGCTGTGACTGTGTCTCTGGTGTTGCACAGGGTTGAAGCGAGAGGCCTTCAACGTGGTCGCGTGCTTTCAGGACCTCCGCATGAACGACTGGAAACTCAGGAATCTTCGCGTCCCATTCCAGCAGTGTTGATGTGCCGCCGGTGAAGTTGTGGGCAAGTCGATACAACTCCCAGACAGGGTCAATCACTGGTCCATCATGGGTATCAATGCAATGGGTCCCCATGTTGGTATGTCCGGCGAGATGGATCTGCACAATTCGATCATGAGGAACCTTCGCAATGTACTCTCGTGGATCGAAGTTGTGGTTCACACTTGAGACGTAGACATTGTTCACATCGAGCAGCAGACCACAGCCAGTCTCTTCAGCCATGCGACTCAAAAACTCCCATTCCGGCATGGTGGAACAGGCGAAAGTGACATAGCTGCTCGGATTCTCCAGCACGAGCGGGCGTTCCAGAAAGTCTTGAACAATGTCAATGCGTTTCACGACATGCTTCAGGGTCTCTTCTGTCAGCGGGACGGGAAGCAGATCGTGCGAGTTCACTCCGGCGATGCCGGTCCAACAGAGATGGTCGGAGACCCAATGGGGATGTACTGCGCCAGCAAGGTTTTTGAGTTTTCGAAGATAGTCGAAATCAAGTTCATCGGAGCTGCCAATCGAAAGGGAAACCCCATGCATGACGATTGGGTAGCGTTCGGCAATTTGCTCAAGGACGTAGCGGGGGCGCCCTTGGGAATCCATGTAGTTCTCGGAGATGATCTCAAACCAGTCGACGGCTGGTGATTCATTGAGAATGTGCGAGTAGTGAACGGACCGGAGCCCGACACCCATGCCGAGATGAGGCATTCCGAGCTTTGATTGATTGACCGAGTCGCCTCGCGCCATTTCCTTCACTTTACGAAAGAGGCACTCTGGCCTGATTGTGACCGACCGTCAGGCTGGTCGCTGTATGAATCGTGAAGAGAACAGTGTCTATAAAAAAGCTGGTCTGCTCCAGTGTGAATGACCATCTGGAGCGGACCGAGTTTTGTGCGAACTTTTCACTGCGGGAAAGCGGCGCTCTACATCGCCACTTTGGCTGGAGCTGCGCCGAAGTCTTTGCCTGCTGCTTTCATGGCCGCTTCAAAATTCTTTCGACCTGATTCCCAGGCGTGCTCCAATGGAACGTGGCAGAGACCTTGGCCTTTGCAGTCATTTTCACCCGGCTTTGCTCCGCATCCGCCCTGCCCTTTGCACTCGTTCTGAGTTCCGCAGGCGTGAGCGACGACGGAAGCACATGTTCCCTGTCCAGCACAGGCGTTGTCTTTGCTGGCACCCAGGTTTTTACAGGTATTCAACCCGCGACAGACGTGCGGTTCGGTCAACAACAGGCTGACTTGATCCTGTCCTGCTGGTGTTGCCCCTGCTTCTTCTGCTGGCGATACCGGATCTTTGCCGACTTCTGGGCCTTTCGGGCAACCAGCGAGAGATCCGGCCATCAGGCCTCCGAATGCTGCCAGAGCCATCTGGTGAAAATTGCGACGATTCAGATCTTGGTTCATCAGTCAGGCTCCTGAAGCTTTAGGGCATTGCTGCTGTGCGAGGCTTTTAGACGGAATATCGAATTCAGGGAGGAACACAAACTTGTGGACGTATCCAACTTTGGAACGACCCTTTGCGGTTCAATCACCTGCTCCGATTGTACTGCGTTCATTGACCTGATTGAAGTCGGGTCAATGCTTGAGTGCGAGGCTGAGAGGAGACATCCGGCTGCCGATTCAAATCGCCTTTGGGTACCGCTCGGCATCAAGCCAGTTGTCACCGACTTTACAGTCCACAACGATTGGAACATTCAGTTCCAGCGCCGTCGTCATTTCATGTCTGGCGAGGTCAATCAGTGAATCAACCGCTTCTTCTGGTGCTTCAAATACAAGTTCGTCGTGAATCTGAAGCAGCATACGAGCGGGATGTTGCTCCTTCTTCAGTCGATCAAAAATGTTGATCATCGCCTGTTTGATCAGGTCCGCTGCAGACCCTTGAATGACGGCGTTGACCGCTGTTCGTTCTGGAAGATTCAGGTTGCCGGTCACTAGTGGACGGATGCCAACAATTTCTCGGCGACGGCCCAGAATTGTGGATGCGTACCCGACGCGAAGACACTCTTCCAGAGTAGAGTTAATGAACTGCTGAACGGTCGCGTATCGAGTGAAATACTCTTCAATGAATGTGGCAGCGTCCTCCTTTGTGATGCCGAGAGTTGCAGCGAGCCCGAAGGATGTCTGCCCGTAGATCACTCCGAAGTTAACCGCTTTGGCGACGCGACGCTGATCGGAGGTCACTTCGCTTTGCGGAACTCCATAGACCTGAGCGGCGACGGTGGTGTGAATGTCTTCGCCATTTCGGAATGATTCCTGAAGTGCGGCGTCCTGACAGAAGTGAGCCAGCATGCGCAACTCAATCTGAGAGTAGTCCAGACAGATCAGTTTCCAGCCTGGCTTCGATGGCTGGAATGCGCGGCGAATGCGACTTCCTTCTGGGGTCCGAACCGGAATGTTCTGGAGGTTCGGGTCACTCGAACTCAGGCGGCCGGTTGCTGCTGTGGTCTGGCTGAACGAGGTATGCAGATTTCCGGTCCTCGGATTCACGAGTGACGGGAGCGCATCAAGATACGTTCCTTTCAGCTTCGACAACATCCGGTGCTCAATCAGCAAGGCCGGGAGCGTGTGTAACGGGGCAAGCTTTTCGAGGACCTCCTGATCGGTGCTGAATCCGGTTTTGGTTTTCTTCTGAACAGGGAGCTTCAGTTTTTCGAACAGGATCTTCGCGAGCTGCTTGGGCGAATCAATGTTGAATGTTTCGCCGGCGACCTCATAGATCTTGACGATCAGTTCTTCGAGACGATGCGTAACATCGAGGCTCTGCTTCTTTAATTCCGCGACATCAATCCGGATCCCGTTCCATTCCATCTCCACAAGCACCGGGATCAACCGACGCTCCAGATCCCAGTAGAGATTCCAGAGGTTCTCTTCCTTCAATCTGGCTTCAATGAGGTCGGCGAGTTGCAGGGCGACGTCGGCATCTTCGGACGCGTATTCAGCGACGCGGTCGACTTCCACGTCGGCCATTGATTTCTGCTTCTTTCCAGTTCCAATCAAATCTGTGATCGGAATCATCTGCCGGAAAAGATAGCGACGCGAAAGTTCATCCTGTCCGTGGCTGCGAGCACCGGCATCCAGTAGATAATCGCCCACCATAGGATCGACACCAATCGAAGCAATGTCGATGCCGACCTTCCGCATGGCCAACCAGTCATACTTAATGTTCTGATTGACGATGGTCGTTGCGTGATTCTCCAGAATCGGCTTCATCCCATTGATCACTTCGTCAGCAGGCAGTGTTTGCGCACCGAGAGGGCCTTGAACTGGAATGTAATACGCTTCCCCGGCCTGATACGAAATCGCCCAACCGACGATAGATGCTTTCAACGGGTCGGTTCCGGTTGTTTCCAGATCGACACAGATCTTAGGTTGAGATTGCAGTCGGGTCAGCAACCCTTCGAATTCTCTGGGAGTGTCGATGGTGAACCATTTTCGCGGAACAGCATCTGCGGCAACAACCTGGGTTGTGCTCGCATCCGAGGACGCTGATTCCTCGTCGTCCCAAGGGGCAGATTCGCCGTTGGCCGCTTCGCTGACATCCCCGACCGATTTCGGTTCTGTGATAGCCTTTTTGCTCGACACACTCTTCGCAGGCGGAGCGTCATCATCCATTGAGAAGAGTGTCTGTTGCCCTGTCAGTTTGACTGGAGGCAACATCGCAGCTTGAACTTCCTGAGCGTATCTTCGAAATGCGAAATCGTTGAAGAGATCTAACAGCGATTGTTTGTCTGGCTGTTGAATTGCGAATTGAGAGAGGTCGGCATCCAACGGAAGATCCGTTCGCAATCGGACAAGCTCGCGGCTCATTAGTGCTTGATCGCGAAATTGCTTCAGGTTCTCAATCAGTTTCTTTCCGGGAGCCTGATCTGCGTTATCAAGAACCGCTTCCAGTGTTTCGAACCGTTCAAGCAGGATGCGTGCTGTTTTAGGGCCGACCCCAGGAACACCGGGAACGTTGTCGACGCTGTCGCCGACGAGTGATTGAAAGTCGACAACCTGATCGGGACGGACTCCCCATTCTTCGAGGAGATGCTGCTCGTCCATGAACTGCTTCTTGCGAATGTGATACAGCTTCACCTTCGGAGTGATCAACTGCCGCAGATCCTTGTCATTGCTGACAATTCGGACGTCCATTCCCTGTTGTCCTGCCTGCACTGAAAGCGTGGCAATCACGTCGTCTGCTTCCCAGCCGGGACAGGAAATGACAGGGATTCGATAGGCCGCAAGCACATCCATGATCATCGGGATCTGTGGACGCAGATCGTCGGGCATCGCCGATCGATTTGCTTTGTAGTCCTCGAAAATGGAGAGACGTTCCGCAGGCTCCTGTGACTCCATGGCGAAGACGAGGTGGCTGGGATGCTTGTCTCTCAGCAGGTGTTGAATGTCACCGACGAATCCATAGACAGCATTCGTCGGCTGCCCACGTGTTCCGGTCATTGGTTGACGAATCGCGTGATACACCTGAAAGACAAGCGAGAATGTATCGACAATGTAAAGTGTATCTGCCATGGACGAAGTACTAACGCAGTTCGGAAGTGAGTGTTGTGTCAACAAAGCCGGACGAGATGAAAGTCGCGACGCCGTGGAATCAGTTCGCTGGCCGGATTGATTTGACGGACAAGTACGATCTGTTTGAACGGAGAGCTACCAATCTCATGTTTGGCTGGGCCCGACTAAGGGCGAGGTTTCAGTTGTCCGCTCTTTTGCAGTTGCGTTTTCAGTTGGAGAGCGGCCGCAGGTCGGTCGGTATAGATGCGATCAACTCCGGCGAGCAATAACCGTTTGAGATCGGCGTCGGAGTTCGCCGTCCATGCTCCGGCTTCGATGTCAGCGTTTTGAATCTGCTGCACTTTTTCTGTTGTCACTCCATCGTGCCGCAACACAAGTGCTTCAAACCCAAACTCGTTCGCAATCTTGATCTCTTCAGCCAGATTGGTCTGTGGGCCGCGATCCCAGAACACGATCAAGTGTGGAGCGAGTTCCTTCACCTGCTTCATGTAGTTCAGATTGCCATCATTAAACCCGACCCACTTGTCTGCTTCGAGTGATTGAACCAGGGCGACGGCCTCTGCCACACAATCTGATTTCGGCTGAATTGAGACGCGGGTTTTCTCTTGCGACATGATGAGTTGAAGCACATCGAAAAGCGTCGGCATTGTCTCTTTTGGACAGCTTTTCAATGACAGTTGATTGCGGTTACGAAAGTCGGTGGCAACGTCAAGTTCTTTCAACTCTTCGTAAGTGCTGTCAGCGATGACCAGATTCTTGCCTGCAACGCGTCCTGTGGTGGCATCATGCGTGACGACGATCTCGCCATCGCGTGTCCTGAAGATGTCGAGTTCGATCCAGTCGACTCCCACCTGAAGCGCTGACTGAAATGCCGGCATGGTGTTCTCCGGGTACTCTGCCGAGTTACCACGATGAGCCGTGATTCCGTTGGATAAGAAGGAAACAGGTGTCTCGTCCGCAGCGAATGTGTCCGACTTTGGCGAGAGAAATAGCGTCATGCTGCAACACAATACGAATGCAATGCGTTTTGAATATGGCATGAACAGGTCACTTCAATCGAGAACTGGAGAAAGCAACAAAATGTGGCTGTCTGGATTGTACCGAAATCGCCCAGCTCTGTGATGTTCGGAAGGAAGGAGTTCAGTGCAGATGAGATGCAGCGGAGCAATTGCAACGAATTCGCGGTCTCCCAAAATGAAAGACTCCCGTGATTTGCACCACGGGAGTCTTCGAACGATTGGAATTTGCTTGATCGTTGACCTTGTTTCTTAATCAAACATCAACACGGGATGATTGAAAGAACGTGGGGCATGCGATGTTATTTCGCGGCCTTTTTGACTTGCCACAACTCATTGAAGAAGTCGGCATCAACGATTTTTCCGGGAGTGAAGTTGTTAGGTGTCTGTCGGGTATCGATCACTGCCCAATCCGGAAGTTTTGGGGTCTGCCGGGCATTGTTTTCGTAGTCAAATTCCCGATAGGTCAGACTGCTGTTGATGACAATGTATCGTTCTGGATTGAGAGGATTCGGATAGACCATGACAAGTGCATGTGTTGCTGGATCGTATTGATTCTCTCCAACGGTCAGTTCCTTTTCGGTCCATTTCACCGGGAGATCAGCAATGACTTTCTTGATGATGGAATTGCTTTGAGGGCATCCCCAGAGAATCAGATTGTGATTGCGAATGTCTGCTGCGCTGATTTCAGAGTCGCGACGAACTCGAGCGACCCCGCGCATCTGTCGCTCCCAGTTTTTCGTGGCTCGAGCCTGTTCTTCCTTGACCCAATTCGCGATTGCCGGATGAGCTGAATTTCCAGTTGGCTTTACAAACAGGAATGGACCCATCAAGGCGTCGTCAATTGGCCCCTGCAGATTGTGATTCTTCACCAAACCAGTGGCGGTTGAATCAGCAGCAACGCTGGACCATTTTCCGTCTTTCAGTTGAAAGCGAGCCGCGACAGCCTTGTTGAATCCCGACTTTGTTCCGGTGATCGACTGCCCATCGATGGTGATGGCGATCTCTTTGTCTGCCGCAAACGGGCTGATCTCTGCAGGGAAATTGACTGTTAAATCTGTGATGTTCTTCGTCTTGAGGCTAATGCCTTTTGGAGCATCTGGAGACACCAGATCGGCATGCACGAAAGCTTCGTTCCAGTGTTCTCCCAGACCGTTAATTGTGATCCAGGCACAGTTGTTGTACTTCAGTGTGTAGGTCGTGAAGCGGATACTTGGAGGGACAAGATTTCGACCTTTGACTGCCAGTTCGTTCAGTCGATCAGAGATGATCTTCTTTGAATCTGGATGTAGCTTGTGGGCGGTGTCTGGGCCAATGACGTGTGGAAGAGTGATTCCATACTTGGCTGCAGATTCAACCATGATGTCAGACGCCATCTTCTGGCCATCTTTTTCGCCGCTGTAGGCAATTGTCGGAATGTTGACCAGATTGTCGGCCAGAATATGAGCGTCGTACAATGCCCAGAGTTTTTGCTGGTATGGAGCCGGAATGCGATCAGGGTTCTTGTCCATTCCCAGGAATCGAAAAGTCTCAGAGAACCCGGCACCGGGGTGAGAAGCAAACCACAGGCTGGGGTAATGAACGGTGAATCCCCAGCACGACGCTCCGCCCATCGAGAAGCCGCCGACGGCAATTCGATTGTCGTCGATCTTGTAGTTGGCTTTCACATGGTCCAATGCTTCAAATGCGTCCACTTCACCAGCGAAGCGATTTGCATTGCAATAGCGTCCCATGGGGTGCAGCACGATTCCGTTCTGAAGTTTGAACTCCCCTTCCTGGGTCAGTCTGGTGTTCAGGAATTGAACTTCCAGTCCTTTCTCACTTCGTCCACGAAACCAGATATCGCAGCGGATTGGATCGCCGTCGAATTTGACATCCGGACCAATGACGAGCCCATAAGGTTGAACGGTTTCGTCCAGCTTTGAGCGGTATCCACGCACAACGAGACCCGTTTGCTTCGTCCAGCTTGAAGTCCCGTTTGCCAATTCTGCTGCACGTTCCAGACCGAGGTCCAGCAACTTATCTGCGGCGTCAACTTCCTTTTCGTTGTAGAACGTGTTGCCTTCCACTGCGAGTTGCACTGCTCGCGAGAAGATCTCGACGTCTGGGAGCAGACGGTCGATTTCGTCGTTCTTTTTCTGCTTGAGCAGAGAAATCTTCTTGGTGAGCTCGATGCGTTTTTTATTGAGTTGAGCCCGTTTCGGACCAGGAACTTCAATACCGGGAGCCGGGATCTCACGCACTTCTTTCGGTTGCGCCTGTACCTGAGGCGCGAACCCGATGATGAGCGCAGTTGATAATGCAAGTAGACGGAGCAGCATCGACATTCATTCCTTGCGTGGACGGATTGGAAGCCGACGCGAATCAGCAGTGAGTTACTGACGGGTTGGCAACCGAGATGGCCCCTCTGAAGATGAACGTTGCTCGACGATGCGTCAAGGACCAGACCTGTCGGCAATTTGGATGCGAGCAGGAGAGAAGTCCTGATTGGACGACAAATTCTCTGGTTCGCCTGAAATCCGGTTCCCTCTCACCCTGCTCGGTTGTCGACGTCACTTCAACAAAGATATGCTGGAACGTTGCAACGGTGGTTGTTGTTCTGGTCGTTTCGGTCTGATTTTCAGCAGACTGGATTGTCCGCAATCAGTTCGTATATTTGCGTTAATGGATTGAATGTGGGATTGAGCAGGTAGCTCGGAAGAAAAGAGAGAAACAGATCATGGCAGGGATAAATATTCCGGAAGACAATTCTCAACCACAGAAATCGAAGATTGAGATTGTCACCGACGAGGATTGGAAGTCTCGCGTCAAGGCAGAGGACAAAAAGCTCGATGCTGCAAGCCAGAGCACTGATGTTCCGCAATCTGCCGGGAACGCAGGTGAACTTTCCGATGACGAGGAAGGCGAGCTCCATATGCCGGATGCCACCTTCTTTACCATGATTCAGATGTTTTCGACCCAGGCTGTTGTCGCGATGGGACTGATCCCGGGGCCGGAAGGTGAGACTCATGTTGAGCCATCTTTGGCGAAGCACTTCATCGATCTGCTCGGGATTTTGGAAAAGAAATGCGACGGCAATCTGACTGCACAGGAATCACAGTTCCTGTCAGGGACATTGCATGAACTGCGCATGGCGTTTGTGGACGTCTCGAAACGGGCTGGCAGCTAGTGCCCTGTCAGGGCTTGGATTTGGGGTGCGTCAGAGCATAAACGCCCGTCGTTGCCGGGCTTGCACTCTCTTCGCCCTGATTTTTAACTTTGGCAATGCACCGGGTAGCGATTGGTGGAAGTCCTGCATGTTCTAGCTCGCCGAAGTGCAGGCAGAATCGTTTGGAAGGAAACATCATTTGGGTAAGACGGCTCCAGATCACTGGGCGTTTCTGTCCGGACCTGCCAATTGGTTCCAGTTGCGCTATCCGCGCCATTGGCAATTGATCGAGCAGCGTGACGGGAATTATCTGTTTCGCACATCAACAGGTGGTTCAGTCGTCACATTGCAGGCGTGCTGGTTGGACAATCGGGAAATCGAGATTCGCAGCCACCTGAATGAAATCGTGGGAGAATTCACAAGAGTTCGCAACGAGGCCTTTGGAGTCGAGCGAATCGGGGAGCACTCCGCACATTACTTTCAAGGGAATGTGGATACCCGTTCGAGCCAGATCTGGTGGAAGTCCTGGTTACAACCGCCGGTCTGGAGCTGGACCCGAATCTGGACGATTCAGAAATCCCAGCTGGTCGTCGTGGTCACGCTGATTCACGGAGCCGAACGGGATTTCGAGCTCGAAAATCTCGTGCGGATGATGCTTCTGAGTATTCAACTGCCAGAATCCCCGGCAGACCCGCCTGAGGTCTTTGCCGAAAGAGCATTGGAACTCGCCAGACGAACCTATCCTCTGCTTGATCTGGAGTTGGTTGATGGCTTCCATTTGAAGATTGATTCGACTCGACTCAATCTGATGAATTCGTATCGATCCTATATTCGCTATCCCGACGACTTTGAACGAATCGTCCTCTCGATGGTGACGGTCGGAGTCCGGATCGGGGGGTGGGGCGATGATATCCGTTCCCCGGATTTCGAGCAGGTTCGCGATCGCATTATGCCAGTCCTCTATTCAGAGAGTGACTGGCGAGAAAATATGCAGGAACAGTCTGGCCAGCAATGGGTGGCTGGGCTGGCGATTCTGTATGTCGTTGATGAGTCGGATTCGTATTGGTATGTCCGGGAGGAACTCCTGAAAAAGTGGGGACTGTCTCTCGCGGATCTCCACGAAATCGCAATTGATAATCTGCAGAGCTACTTTGAACGCCAGCCGATGGAGCTTCGCGTCTCGACACTCGGAGAGAGTGGAATTCGACTGGTGATGCCGAATCGCCTTGATTCCTATAATACGACGCGATTGCTCTGCCCGGACTTTCTGGCATCGTTACGGGAAGTGATGCATGGAGATCTGATTATTGGCGTTCCGGGACGAGACTTTTTTTTAACGACCAGCTTCGGGAACCAATCGATCGTGGAATGGGTCCAGGCTCAGGCACATTTCGCACACAAGGAAATTGACCATCCGTTGACGGACCGCCTGCTTCTGGTGACTGCCGATGGGGTGAGCGAACTCCTGCCGGATCTCCCTGAGTGACCCCTCTTCTCTTTCCCGGGAGAATCGTTCCTGGGAGATCTTGCCATTCGGTGTCTGGCGTTGGATCATTCGAAACGAGACATTCAAGTTGTCGGGCGAATCTTCCAGTCAATCGAACAAACGGGAATCGTAAACAGCAACTTGTGGAGAATCTCGCAGGAGGCTTCTTCAACTGAGTCGCTTTTTGAAACGAATTGCAGTTGAATTGAGGTTCCCGGATCGTCGATCCTGTGTTCTCGGGAAGTTTGTTTTCAAATTCTGTAGTGAGAGGTGGACCATTGATTGGGCAAAACGAGTCGCCAAGCCTGACCTTGTTAGGCACCGGCACCAGTATGGGGGTGCCAATGATTGGTTGCGACTGCCCTGTCTGCACCTCATCTGATCCCCGTGATAAGCGAACTCGAACCGGCGTTCTGGTTCAGAATGGGGAACACTGTTTTCTGATCGATACCAGTCCAGAACTGCGTCTGCAGCTGGTGAATGTCAATGTGCGTCGGATCGACGGTGTGGTCTATACCCATGGGCATGCAGACCACATTTTAGGGGTTGATGACCTGCGTATCTTCGGGTTTCGTCAAAAAGAACCGATCCCGTTGTATTGTGAACGTCTGGTTGAGAATACGATTCGCCGTATGTTCAGCTATGCATTCACAACTGAGCAGTCATTGCATTCCCGTCCGAAATTGGAGTTTCGCCAGATTGGTGAAGAGGCATTTACTCTCGCCGGACTGACGGTTCAGCCAATTCGATTCATGCATGGGTATCTCGGAATTTTGGGATACCGAATCGGAGATGTCGCATTCTGTACAGACGTGAGCGAGATTCCGGATGAAAGCTGGCCACTCCTCGAAAACCTGCGAGTCTTGATACTCGGGGCGATTCGAGACGAACCACACCCAACGCATTTTACGGTTGCTCAGGCAATCGAGGTCGCGGAACGATGTGGAGCGAAGCAGACTTATCTGACTCACATCTCTCATTCGTTGTTGCACGCAGAAACAAATGCACGATTGCCTGCCGGAGTCGAATTGGCTTACGACGGTCAGGTGATTCCTTTGAACGTGTAAATCAACGTCTCACGCCTATCAATGATGGTGATCATGCCCATGATGATCGCGGTGGCGGACGGGGTGCGTCATTAGACATGCTCCGTCAATTCCGTTACTGCAGTATGCGCCTCCGGTTTTCTCGATTTGAATGGTCATATGGTCAATTGAGAAAGAGTCTCGTAAGGATTCCTGCAGTTTCGGGAGCAACGCTATTTGCGGGTGAACGTCGCTGACAACGACATGGGCGGACATTGCTTTGAGACCACTGGCAATTGTCCAGACGTGTAAACAGTGCACATCCTGAACTTCGGGTACGGCCATCAGGTGAGCACGAATCTCATCGACGTCAACGTCTTTCGGGGCGTATTCCATCAGGATCCGCATCGCATCCGTTGTCAGTCTCCAGGCGGAAACCAGAATCAACAGGCAGGCGAGAATACTCGCGACAGGGTCGGCCCAGGTCCAGCCGAAGGCCCAGATGAGGACGGCAGCAGCAATGACTGCCACACTCCCCAGCGTGTCTCCCATCAGATGCAACCAGACGCCACGCATATTGAGGTTTTCGTGGTGATGTCCATGCAGAAGCGACAGACTGACGAGATTGACCAGCAGGCCACCACCTGCAATTGCGAGCATCGGCAGCGCGAGAATCGGTGTCGGAGCAGACAGCCGATCCCAGGCTTCATGCAGGATTCCGCCAGCGACCAGAAACAGCAGCGAGCCGTTAATCAGTGCGGCGAGAATTTCAGCGCGATGGAAACCAAAGGTCTGGTGTGGTGACGACGGACGGCGTGTTGTCAGCCATGCTGCGAAAAGACTAATCAGCAGCGAAGTCAGATCGGAAACCATGTGCCCTGCATCGGCAAGCAGTGCGAGTGATCCGGTCCAGATTCCACCGACGATTTCAGCGATGCAGTAGATTACAACCAGAAGACTGATCGTCCACAAACGACGAACGTGAGATGGCGATCCGCCTACAGGCTGAACGTGATGCTGGCAATCAGTGATCAAGTGAAATTCCTGCTAAAGCGACGAGTCGATCATGTGGTGTATTGCAGATAGCCGTATTGCAGATCGTTATTTTGGGCCATGGCGGAGTGTCCTTTGCAACCGTGAGGCGATGCATTTGCTTCGTGTGAGATCGTGTGCAACCGTGGGAGGGTGATGTCATACTTGTGCTAAACTCGCTTGCTCAAGCATGTCAGTTCCCTGAAACTCAGTCAACAATTCGTTGCGATCACTTCCATGCCTAGGCGAATTCTCGCAGGCATCGACACGGCCCGTTTCAAGGCATTTACTTGGATTCTCTCAGGTTGTTTGCATGTCATCGCTGACTCAGAAAATGAATCGATTACTGAGTCAGAGTATGCTGACGTTTCTGCCGGATCGCCCGCTTTCCCGGCGTGATTGGGCAGTGATCCTTCTCGGAACATTTATCATCTGGTCCGCGATGCTGGTGTATTACCAGTTCCGCTTTGATCTGAACGAGCCTCCGGCAACCAGCGGCGACGAGACTGAATACGACTCGCTGGGCTGGGAGATTGCCAGGGGAAATGGATTTCAGATTGACTTCAACGATCCAGAGTTTCGCCTGCCTTATGACCAAGCAGCTTTGGTCGATGAGAGGTTCGTTCTGCCCGCTGGTCGAGTGGGAACGATTGCCAGTCGTCCACCATTGTTTCCATGCGTGCTGTCTACGTTTGATCTGGCCTTTGGGCGGCAGTTTTGGGCGGCTCGTGTCTTCAATTCCGGCTGTCTCGCTATCAGTTGTGCGTTGTTTGTCGGAGTGTTGATCACCCGAGTTGGTGTCGGCCCAGCGATTCTCTGCTTTGTGATTTGTCTGGCCGACGTCAGGACACGGCTCTATGGTCGGGCGATTCTGACAGAAGCGTTCTCGGTTCTCTGTGTCACTCTGCTGGCGATTGTGCTGATGAGGCATTCTCAGCGGATTCGTATTCAGAATGTTGTTTTGATCGGGGTGATTTTCGCGATGGCCGTCCTGGCACGCTCGCTCTTTATTTTGTGGCTCCCCGGAATTCTCGCGCTGCTGATCCTCCTCAGCTGGAAAGTCAGTCCAGAACACCGGGTTAAAATGGCCTTGATGCAGACCACCGTTTTTCTTGGCGTTTTTGGAATTCTGATGCTCCCCTGGATGGTGCGAAACTGTGTTGTCTTACGAGACTTCATGCCCTTGGGCACACAAGGAGCGTCGCAGATTGCTGCCGGGTTTGGCGATGTGGCATGGGAGCATGCCGGTCATTGGATCAATCTTGAGCAGACTGGCTTTTATGATGGAGTGATTGATCGGAACGCTCCCCTGCTGGATCAGGAAAAGGCAATGGCGGACTATTCGCAAATGTCCGCAAAGCACTGGGTGACAGAGAACCCAATGAAAGCCATCCTGCTGGCTCCGATGAAGATCTGGTTGGAGGTGATTCCCCGAACTCCAACCGATTGGGTAATCCTGGTGCTGGCGTTGCCCGGCGTGTTTCTGACAAGACGGGATTTCTTTACGAAAGTCTTGCTGGTGCTGCTGGCTGCGAATTGCGTCGCGATTGGAATGACGTGGTCTGTCGAAGGGCGATTTATGGTCCCGTTGCTGGCAGCGTTTCACTATTGGGCAGCGATTGGGGGCTGGGTGTTGCTCGCCGGTGTGTGGAAGCGGATTTCTCCAGCACGATCGTCATCAGTCCATCCTGCTTAACGATTCAATCCGACGCTGCGGAGAGGTGGCCCCCCTGCACCATTCTTCTCGTCAAAATGGCTTCGAAGATGAGAAGTCCAAGGACCGCGAGCATCAGGACCCACCAGAGTTCCGCTTTGGGAAGTGACGCAGAATCGCTCGCTACCACGTTCTCTGTGGAGTCGATTTTCTTGATCTGAAAGTCGTTTGCGAGACGCCCCCAGTCGGCTTCTGTCAGTATTGCGAGATTTGACTCTGCATGGTCATCGTCGACAACAAACGGGTGAACGGTTCCTACTTGTTGAGAGCCATCCCTTGTGAACCGGTAAATGCCGGGAATTGCGGTCTCTCGAAACACGGCATAGGGAACGCGGCCTCTTTGAACAGGAGTTGCCGGAGCATTGCGGATGCCGGGGCCTTCGACCACGTAGTTGGTCTGAACGTGTTGGGGAAGTGGAAGCATCAAGGGCATGTCGACATCGACATTTCGTCGCGCTTGCTGACCAGCCAGTCGGAACGTCATTTCGTAAACAAATGGAATGAAGTCCCCTTTCGCCGGGAGTGTGCTCCAGTCCGCATCGAGTGGAAATGTGAGTTGCAAGACTGTTCCCTGTCCGAATTCCCGAGAAAGCAGCAACGGAATTCCTTGAGTCGTTCGGACCAGAGTTTGAGTTGGAGAAACGCTGGGCCGCTCCGGAGTCTCCTTCTCTTTAGACTCTTGTGCCTCAGTCGGTTGAACATCGACTCCCCACCATTTTGCGAATCGTGATTGAACGAAGTCGACGTTCGATTCTTGTCGAAATCGTGTCAGCCACGGAGCCTGAAGGGAGTCGGATTCAATTGAGGCTGTTTCTCCAGTGGGGGCTTGTTCAATCTTTGTGAATTGAGCGGGAAGAAGCCCCTCTTCGCGTTTGGCGTCGAGCTGGTTCCATTTTGCGGCATCGATCTGGTCGCCCGGGGCAACAATCAGGCCTCCTCCGTCACGAACGAATGCCTTCAGGGCTTGCCATTGCCGTGTGGAAAGGGACTTCACATTCAATAGAACAACCGCCCGAATCCCGCTGAGTTGCAGGTCGTTCAACTGGTCTGGTTGGATGATTGTTGCGTTGATCCAGGGAGATTTCGTTCCGGAGGCCGCAAACGCCGAACGGAGGTAAAACGATTCAGATCGAGTTGGATCCAGTCGGGAATCGCCGTCGACCAGCAGGACCGGAAGTCCCGGTGTAATGGCGACGACGCCATCGGCATGGTTGTCAAATTCCAATTCGTCCGGGGGAATCACAGCGGAAACTTGATACTCGCCGGGTGCTGAAAAGATGTGGTTGAACTCGACGGTGACTTCCCCGTTCGGAGGAAGCGTGATTTCCTGATTCTGGTCAGTGACTCGCTGACGGTCGATTTCAAGAAAAACCTGCTTTTTGACAGGGACGGTTCCGTTGTCTTGCCGAATCCTCGCCTGAATTTTGATAGGGAACTCTGGGACGGTCATATCGCGGGAGAATTCGAGTCGCCCTACCGAGAAGTTATGCGGATTGGGCACGTCGCTCCCCAACGGGATGAATTCCAGTTGAGGAGATGCGTCAAATTGCCGCCTGAGATCGGCGATCCGCTCCCATACGAACTCATCTTCCAGTTTCCACCCCAAGGATTGGTGGTCGCTCACGACGACAATTTTCTGCAGAGTGTTGGCCGATGTTGCCAACACCTTCAGGGCATCCTCAATCGCCAGTGGCAGGTTTGAAGCCCCTGCTGGTTCTGGGATACCGGAGAGTTGATCACGGACCAGTTTGAAATCGGTTGTGGGGGTGTGAATCAGGCGACGCGGAGTCGCTCGGGCATCGATGAGTGCAACTCGATCGCCAGTATGCAGTTTCCTTAATGCTTGGTGAACCTGCTGTATGGCCTGCTGGTGAACAGTTTCCTTTTCCTTCTCGTGACGGGCAGACAGGCTGCCTGATCCATCAATAATAAAAACGATGTCCCTCTGAACTGCCATCGTAAACCGAGAGAAGATTCCTCCAGAAACCCACGGTCTACTGATCGCGACGACCACGATTCCGATGAGACAGATGCGAATCAGGAGGAGTAGAAGGTCCTGAATTCGAAATTTTCTTTTTGTTCGATTTCCCAGTTGGAGAAACTGCATCGCTCCCCAGCTGACAACCTGATAGCGTCTTTTGCTCAAAAGATGGGCGATCACAGGCAGTGCGACTGCGAGTGCTGCGATGAGCGAAAAACTTCCTAACAGGCCAAACGACATGAGGTTACAGTCTGCAGAGAAAGGCTGTTAAACTGGTCGGATCGTCTCTTTCAGTGCAATCGATAAAGCCGGAGGCTGATCGATGAACTAAGAAGATTTCTCTCAGGAACTTGAGACAGACTTGCGAAGTCTACAAAAAAGAGACGGTCGATGCAGTTGATTCGCAAGGAGTGATCCGTTATTGTTTTCCGCTTCCCCGCACCGATTGGCTGGTTACGGTGGGGCTTTCTGTAAAAATGCATTGAGGTACGACCGTGAAAACGGTGCAAAAATCATACATCGCCAAAACCGAAGAAACTAATCCTGAATGGTTTTCCATTGATGGAGAAGGCGAAATCGTCGGGCGGTTGGCTGTACGTATCGCGACCGTGTTGATGGGCAAGCACAAGCCCGAGTACACACCGCATGTCGATACTGGTGATTTCGTGGTTGTGCTCAATTGCGATAAGGTGAAATTCAGCGGAAAGGCCGTCACCGACGAGTCCAATCCGTATCTCACCAAGAAGGCCGTGGTCAAAGAATATGATCACTGGACTGGTTATCCAAGTGGTCGTCGCGTCGAGACTGCAGCTGAATTGCTGAAGAAGCATCCAGAACGCATTCTGTCTGAGGCCGTGCGTCGCATGCTGCCAAAGACGAAGCTTGGACGCAAAATGCTGTCAAAGCTGAAGCTTTATGCCGGAACTGAGCATCCGCATCAGGCTCAGAATCCAAAAGCATTTCCTGAATACGTAAAATAGTTTTTCTCCTCGCCGTTTGGGTGAGGAGGTGGCTACTGCGGCCTATTCCTGATTGAGTTCAGGTTTCTCTCCGGGTGAGGGAGGGTCGCTTGTCAGCCTTCATTGGCTTTCTTGAACACTTTGTCGACTGGACCGCAGGATTCAGATATGTCGGAAGACGGCACTCCCGAACTGGAATCAGCTAACCTTGCCTCTGAGCTGGATATTGGCAGCGAAGCGGGTGCTGAGGCTGTTGAAGCCGCTCCTTACTTTGAGCCAACCATCCGCGGCAAGATCGACCGTTTCGGCGTCTGCTGGGGAACTGGCCGTCGTAAGACAGCTGTTGCTCGAGTTCGTTTGAAAGATGGAAGCGGAAACTTCACCGTGAACGGTCGTCCACTGGAAGAATACTTCCCAGTAGAACGAGATCTCGGGATGATTCACGCTCCACTCAAAGCGACAAGCACTTTGGGGAAAGTGGACATCGAAGTCTCCGTAAAGGGCGGCGGACCAACCGGTCAAACCGGTGCTGTGGTTCTCGGTATCGCTCGTGCGTTGCAGGCGAAAGATCACTCTTTCCACAGTGTGCTGAGCGAAGGTGGCTTCCTCACTCGCGACAGCCGTATGGTTGAGCGTAAGAAATACGGTAAGAAGGGAGCTCGTCGAAGCTTCCAGTTCTCCAAGCGTTAATCCTTCTGCTGTTGATCAGTACCATCTGGTGCGATTGACAGCTTGAAGTGGCGGAAATTCTCCGGCATACAACCGCACTCGATTCGAGTGCGGTATGTCTGTCTCCAGAGTGGTTTCCGAGACTTGGTTTGAGCTCCATTGAATCTCTCGAAGACATTCTACGACGGTTAAGGTGTTGTCATGGCACATAAGAAGGGACAGGGTTCGACACGGAACGGTCGTGACTCTAATCCACAATATCGCGGTGTGAAGAAATACGGCGGCGAAGCTGTCATTCCAGGTAACATTTTGATCCGACAGTGCGGAACAAAGTGGCATCCAGGTAAGAACGTCGGCATGGGACGTGATTACACTCTCTTCGCTCTCGTTGAAGGGACAGTTCTGTTTGATCAGGGCGGTCGCCGAATCAACGTCATTGCAGCCGAAGCCAACTAATTTGGCGTTTCCAGATTGCAGCTGATGATTCATCGCTGTTCAGATTTGGAATCTTGATATCAATGCAGCCCGAGTTTCGACTCGGGCTGCATTTTTTATGCGCCGTTGCGGAAGGAGGGAGTTGGTGGTGTGACAGCCGCCCTGCTCTTCTCTTGCCACGTACGTCGGAGTTTGGCTCGATGTGAATAGAAAGAGCAAGCAGCCGAGGTGGATGCTTGCTCTTTGTGTTTGACGTTGCTGGAGATGACTTACGAGACTCGTTGTGCTCCCGGGCGACCTGCTTCGACAACGAACGATGCTCGTGTCGTCGCTGGGGCCCCTTCCCGACTGACGTACTCGAATGTCTGGTAGTCGGACTTCCATTCTTTACTGTTGAGTTCGCATCTGACATAACCACGTTCGGCGTTGTAGAAGCGAACGAATGGGTTGTCTTTCAGGACCCCTTCGGTGTCCTTGCGGGTTTGGGTTCCATCACCTCCGGAGCTGATGGATGTTCCAACGAATTCCGTCGCGACAGTCGCTGATTCTGGCTGATCGAAATCAGCTTTGAGATCGTTCACCCAGTTCGTGTGAATGTCGCCGGTCAGCACGACAGGGTTGCTGACGTTCAGGGTTTGAAGTGACTCGATGAGGCGCTTGCGTGGAACGTCGTACCCTGCCCACTGATCCATGCTCCAGTGTGCGATATCTGGATTCGGATTGCGGTCTACTCTGGCCATCATGACTTGCTGAGCGAGTACGTTCCATTTGGCGCGACTTTGGCTCAGCTGTTTGTTCAGCCAGTTCTCCTGTGTCTGCCCGAGCATTGTGGCGTCTGGTGAGAAGACTTCAGCACAAGGTTGCTTGTTTCCGTCTCCACAGTTTTGGTCAGAGCGGTATTGGCGGGTGTCGAGAACGTTGAATTCCAGAAGCGAACCAAACTTCACTGTGCGGTAGAGCTCCATATACGGGCCGTTCGGGATGGTGCTTTTCCGAAGTGGCATGTGTTCGTAGTACGCTTTATAAGCGTTTGCCCTACGTTTCAGGAATTCGACCGGAGAGACGTTGGGCTGCTCGGAGATGTCTCCAGCGCAGTTGTTGTCGAACTCATGGTCGTCCCAGGTGACTACCCAAGGGAAGGCGTGGTGGGTGGCTTGAAGGTGACGGTCGGTTTTGTACTGGGCGTGGCGGTTTCGGTAGTCTTCAAGCGTTTCGAGTTCTGGGCCAATGTGTAGGCGTGTTCGCTTTGGGGTCGCTTTCCCTTCGTAAATGTAGTCGCCCAGGTGGATGACGAGATTCAGGTCATCCTTGCACATGTTTTCGTAGGCTGTGTAGTAGCCTGTTTCCCAGTGCTGGCAGCTGGCGAATGCGAATCGAAGCTTGTCGAGCATGACTCCCGGTGCTGGAGCCGTTCTGGTTCTTCCAATCGGGCTTTTGGTGTCAGCCGCAATGAATTGGTACCAATAGGTCCGGTCAGGCTTCAGGCCTTCCACTTCAACGTGAACTGAATGGGCCCAGTCCTTTGAGGCGATCGTCGTTCCGCTTTGGACGACATTCTTCATCTGGTCGTCGGAGGCGACGCTCCATTGAACCGGAACGTTTTCCGGTGGCATTCCCCCGCCGGTGAGTGGTTCCGGGGCAAGTCTTGTCCAGATCACAACGCCGTCGTGGGTGGGGTCGCCTGATGCGACTCCCAGTTGGAATGGGTCGTTTGAAAGCTGGACCTTTGGTGTTGCGGCAGATCCTTGTCGTGCCTGCAGGAAAGGCCAGTTTGCAGCGACGGCTGCTGCTTTAAGGAATGTGCGGCGGTCCCATGCAGAGGGGGTTCGAAGGTACTGAGCCGGTGTCATCATGTTCGGTTCTCTGGGGAGGCGGTTTTTTAGTGAAGCGATGCTGGTAAGGATTTTTGAAGAGAAGTTTCATCGGCATCAACTGCTGAGGCTGTCGTCAAATCATGATAACGACGCCGAATCTGATTGGAATGTGTCAATGGAGATCGATGTGACCTGGTTTGTGTTGAAAAAATTGCGAATGCGGCCGTTTGATGGTGTAGAAATGACACTAAGGAGTGTCGTCAAGATGAGTCTTTGTGTTCGTGGGGAATAGAAAATCCTGTGTTTCAGTGGCGTCCTGGATGCCGCGGAGCTTTTGTTCTCCCTTTGGCACGGTGAATGCTTTGTCTTTATTTCGAGCACACATGACAGTGCTCATTAACACTAAATTCAGGAGAAATTCACATGAGAGCTTTTCACACCATCGCTGTTGCCGCTGCTGCTCTGTTTGTTTCTGGTGCCGCAGGTAGCACTGCTCATGCTCAGATCTTCGGGAACCTCCCGATCTTCAATGCACTCACAAACAACAGCTATCGAGCACCGTCTACCAACGGAAATGCCCAGTGCGGTCCAAATGGATGCTGGGTCGCCCCCAATACGAATGTCGGAGTTGTGACTCCACCTGCGTACAACTACGGAAATGCTTTGGGGCAAAATGTGCCGTACTACAACAACACTCAGCGGTATCCAACGACTTATCCAGGCGTGGGCAGCAATGCTTTTCCAAATGGACCTGTTCCGTACAACGCGAATCGTCCTGACTTCAGGGATCCATGGTCAAACACTTCCAATGGAAACCACAACCACAATCACGGCAACCTGAACCACAACAACAACTATTACTTCAACGGTAATCGCCCTAACGACGTTCGGGATCGTGTCACCCCTGTTCAATTCCAGACACCTGCACCTTTTCAGACATTCCCGGTGAACTATTACTCGAATGGATCAAACATGCGGTAATTAGGTGGTCATTCGAGAGATGAGGGTGGCCTCCTGGGTGGGGAGACCTTTGAACTCGGGGGTCAGCAAGATGAAGAAGAACGTGCCGGATTCAGGCAACGAGGGCTGATTGCTCTCGCGAAATGAGACTCGGGACGGTGGACGGGAATTCGAGCAGCTTGAGTTGAAGCTCGCTGGAGTATTCCCTGAAATCACGCAGCAAGGAGAGCTTGATGTCGGAGTTATGATCGCACGGAAACTCAGTCAGAACTTCTTTTACAAAATTGAGCCCCAGAGAAATCCCTGGGGCTCGATTTATTTCTATTGGTCCGCGAGAAGTCTTGCAGGTCTGGAACCGGTCCGAAAAAGATGTCGTAGTTCCTGCACCCGGCATTGAGTCTGTTGCCTGCCGCGGCGGCCTGTGCAAGTTCCTCAGACAGATCGATACGGGCTAGATTGCCATTTGCTCTCTGGAAGAATCTGATTCGACGATTGGAACCACGTGTTCACCCAACGGCAGGAACTGTTCCTGTTCTGGAGAGTAGCTAAAGACCTTGCCAGTGTGGATCTGGTAGACCCAACCGTGAAGTTGAATTTCGTGTCGTGACAGTGCTGCGGCAACGGACGGATGTGTTCGCAGGTTTTCCAACTGAACGAGAACGTTTTCTTCAACTGTTAATGTCAGGCGAGCGACTGGATCGGTGACATTCGCGTAATTCTCAGTGATGATTCTCTTCGTCGCTTCAGCATGTGCGAGGTAGCTTTTCACTGCTGGAAGTTTATCCAGATGGGTGTCATCAAGAATCGCTCCCATTGCTCCACATTGAGAATGCCCGCAAATGATCACGTCGCGGACTTTCAGCACCGAAACAGCATATTCAATCGTCGCAGCTTCTCCTCCATGAACAGCACCGAATGGAGGAACAATGTTTCCAGCGACACGAAGAATGAACAGCTCGCCGGGTTTGGTCTGCGTGATGAGATTGGGGCTGATGCGTGAATCGGAGCAAGTAATAAACAGCGCGAGTGGATTCTGTCCATCAGCAAGTCGTTCAAAAAAATGTTGCTGCAATGCAAATACGTTTTCCTGAAACTGATGGATGCCGCGGATGAGTTGTTGCACTTGAGAGTCTCCGATGGAGTCGTGTCCAAAAATTGGCGGCGAGTTTATGGGATGGCGACTCGGTGGTCGGGGGCGATCAGATTTGAATTCTCTGCAAGAAATTTCCTCGCTGGACGCACCATTGGAATCGCCAATAGTGAGCCCGCCGTTTGCGGTGATTTAGCTGCAGTTCTGATTCGCCTGGAACACCTCGTTCAATGGCTCGCCCTTAGAACAGACGATTGCGGAGGTCGTCAGGGCGTCTCGCTGCGAACATTTCCGAATGCAGCAATCAGCGGATCTGGCGACGAATCGAATGAATGTGTGACGAAACCGTAATCTTCGTTCAGCTCTTAAATGCTATCGGGGCAAAATTCCTTCGCCTAGAAGCGCAACCGGGAAATTTGCGGAGACTTCAGAATTCGAACCGAATAGAGCTATTAGCTGCGTCGAATTTTGGGATTCTGCGAGTCATATGGATCACTGTGTATGCGTTCGGGACGGGCATCACGGTTGGCGATATCAGAGTGCAGAGCATCTCGATCACTGTGTCTAAAAAGAGAACTCCCCTGTCAGATCTGACGACCTGACAGGGGAGATGAGATTGACGAGTTATTGACGGAATCGATTTAGAATTCCCGCTTGGTTTTGATACCTGGCATCGGAATAGGGTATTTCCCGTTCTCTGTTGCCTGCAATGGTGCTGGACCGTCCAGTGTCAGTTTGTCGACGTCTGGGGCGAATTCGTGCTCACAGTTGAGCATCTCATCATAGGTAATCAGCTGGCCTGTGTGCGCAGCCATTCGCCCCATCGATGTGACAAGGCTCGCCTGAACTCCGCGTTTAACTTCGTTGTAAGGCTTGTCGTTACGAATCGCTTCGAGGAAGTCGACCCATTCCCATTCATAGGGCGACCGCTCTGGTTGGCCGTATTCCCAGACCAGATTTTCTTTCTTGAAGTTCTGGTTGTAATAAATTCGGGCTTTCGAAGGATGGTGTCCTGATGTCGAGATGATGGCGGAGCCTTTTGTGCCGTGTGCATAGCTGGAAAATTCCTGCTTGCAGTTCAGCATGGTTCGGCCTTCCAGAAACAGCTTTGTGCCATCCTTGAAGGTGTACTCGACGGAGTATGTGTCGAAATTCTGGTCGACATAATCCCCGCGATAGTGGCGGCCACCTGAAGCCTGAGCCTGAATCGGCCAGTCATTCTTCATCCAGCAGGATTCATCAATGTTGTGAATGAGGAAGTCACTGAATGCTCCCCCGCTCGCCCACAAGAATCCGTGAAAGTTGGCGATCTGGTACAGAACTTCCGACGTGTCGCCTTTATATGGTGGAGCAAATGCTGACCCGGTTGGTCCGACCATGCGGTAGGCTCGGAGCAGCAGGAGCTCACCGAGCTGACCATCCTGGATTCGGTTGAACAATTCGCCACGGGCGCGGCAATGGCGGCACATCAATCCGACGGCCACTTTCAGGTTCTTAGCGCTCGCCTTCTCGGCAAGATCGAGCATTTTTCGAGAGGTTGGCCCGTCGACTGTGACCGGCTTCTCCATGAAGACGTTGAGACCCTTTTCGATGGCATACTGGAACTGCACCCAACGAAAGGCTGGTGGAGTTGTGAGAATGACGATGTCGCCTGGCTTCAGGCAGTCCATCGCTTGTTTATAGGCTTCAAAGCCGATGAATTTTTGATCTGGCGGAACATCCATTTTGTCCGCGAACTTGGTGTTCAATGCGTTATAGCTGTCGTTCAATCGCTGATCGAAGACATCGGCCATGGCCTTCAGCTTGATCGGCCCGCCTTCAACGGACAGAGCATCTCGCACCGCACCGCTTCCACGTCCCCCACAACCGACAAGTGCCAGCCCGAGAGTGTTGTCTTCGGCAGCGTGCGCACCGGGAAGAATGAACTGGCTGGCAGCAACGGCAGCCGCTGCGGCACCAGAGTTCTTGAGGAGAGTGCGACGCGAGAATGGGGCGGGATCAAACTGTGACATTACGTGCGGTGCTCCACAATGATCAATAAATGCTGATCGAACGTCATGACTCTCGCAGATTCGGGAAGTTTTTTCCAGTCAAATGTACTGGGGTCGATGTGTTTGACTGTTCAATCTGCTGGAGATGCCAAGTCTGTCTGGCAATGCATGAACTGCGTGAGATGGGCGGGAAAAGCGGAAGTCAGGCAATGCCGGATCAGGTCAAAGACAGCCGTGTTGACAGTTGGCTCTCCACAATTGTGGAGGGCAGGAAATCGCCCGGTCACTTAGTTGGAAGCGTGACCGAACGATTGCACGAGTCACGTGAACGCAAAGGTCAGCGGATTCGCTGAAGCCACGTTTCCTTGTCGATGACTTCGCTGATGAACATTTGCTGGGCCACAAGAATCGATTCATGGAGCTGTTCTGCCGTGACGGAGCCAGCTTGATTCTGAACATCGAGCGTGCCGGTTGCATCTCGTAGAAACTCGACTTTGTATCCGCGATGAAATGCTTGTCTGGCTGTCGTGTCGCAGCAGATCTGAGTCATGTACCCAGCAATGCAGACCGTGTCGATTCCTTTTTCCTTCAGGAATGCATCGAGCTCAGTATTCGTGAAGGAGCCTGGGAGTTGTTTGTCGATGAGAATGTCTCTGGGACGCGATTCAACTTCGGGTCTGAGCTGCCAAAGATCGCTTCCCTTGCGGAAAACTGGTGACTCTGGATCTGGTTGGTGATGGCGGATGACAACAACTGGAATCTTTGCTTCTTGGGCAGCGTCCATCACTTCGAGGATCGACTCAAGATGCCCGACCGGATAGCGAATCGGAAAAGCTCCATCGAAATACTCCTTCTGCACGTCAATCACCAGTAAGGCTCTGTTCATGGGGGATCCTCGAATCGCTTGAAATCAGTGTGGTGATGGAATCAGAATCTCATATTCTAGGAGGATGGCAGTTACTGGCAATGAGCAGTACTGTCGGACGCCTTGAAATTGCTTCGCAATGCTTACGTGTTCGCTTCCGTTAGAGGGAGCTACAGAGCACTCTGATGAGCAGTGATTGCGTGAGGAGAGTCAACGGTCCGGTTGAGGAATCGCGAGGATGCGTGCCGCTGTTCCACTGCTAAACGCAGGGAGCCGTGATCCTCGTCACCTTCAGCCGCGCCCATCCGCACTTGGGTGTGCCACTTGGTCCAATTGCTGGACTGCGTGCATTACTTGCTTGTCGTCGAATGGCCGTAACTGTGTCATTACAGGTTCAGCCTCTTCGAATCGCTTCCATCGGGGATCTGGTGGCGGCTCTCCATGCCGGGTAAAGTCCGCCGAGAATTCCGAGCACCGCACTAAAAGCGGCTCCGAAAAGAAGTAGCGCCGGACCTGCGACCAGTCTGAGACGGTCCGGAAAGAGTGAGTTGATGATCTGCGTCGCTCCCCAACCGACGATCACGCCAATCAGTCCGCCGATGATCCCGATGATGGCACTTTCGAAAATCATCAGCAGCATCACGTTCCCTTTGGACCAGCCGTTTGCTCGAAGTATTCCGAACTCGGTCATTCGTTCAGAGACGCTCATGATCATCGTGTTCACAATGCTCAGGAGTGCGATGGTGACTCCCATCGCTGTGATCAACCCGAGAAACAGATTGAGGTCCCCGGTCATCTCAGAAAAGCGATCCGACCAGTCTTGTGCCAGCCGGACTTCGACCGCGCTGACTGGAGGGGATGGTGACTGTGTCTCTGTTGAATCTGTCGCGTTGTTTGTGAGCGAGCGATCACCGATACCAGGTGAGATCCCGGCTGAAAGCCAGAGTTGAATGGCATCTGAGATTGATTGAAGTGGTTGCGGAAGCGGGATTGCGAGTAGTAGAGCGAGGTCATTACTCGGTCCGTGGTTGGTCGTATCTCGCCCGACGTAGTGTTGTTCGATTGCTTTCTTCAGCGCTTGTGGGGACGTTTCTGGGTCTGGCTCAATATAGAATGCAGAAACCGCGTTGGGGCTGAGTCTCAAGAGTTCACGGACCGTATTGATGTCGAGCACAATGTTGACGTCCAACAGCATCGAACCTGTGTCATAGATCCCAATGATCTGGGCATCCGTACGATTCAAGCGAACAGTGTCCCCGATGGTTTTTCCGGTGTCGGTTGCGATCTGGCGGCTGATCAGGCAGTTCCGTTGACCGATGTCCTGCGCAGACAGAAACCGCCCTTCTTTCATGTTTTCGCGGTAGATGTCGCGCTGCAGGCGGAGGCGTTCCGGAATGTCCAGCCCCAATAGAAATCGTGGGGGCGAAATCAGGGTCTTCCCGTCGAGCACATTGAGCCGGTTCACAATCTCGGAGTCAACGACAGCGACACCAGGGAAGTTTTGAAGTTCAGTTTTCCACTCAGCAGGAAGAGTGGAAAAGATCGGAAGCGGTGAGCCTCGTTCCTGAATCGCCAGACCTGGGATCTGGGAAAAGGTTCTTTGCACAACGGCATCGATTCCGGCGGCGATTGAAAACAGGATCGTCATGCTGGCGATGGCGATGATCAACCCTGCCAGCGCTAAGATTGTCCGTAATGGGCGACTGAGGAGATTGCTGAGTGCGAATCGCAGCATGTGGAGATTGCTTCGAATTCAAGTTCGTGTGCAGTGAACTCTGATGTCTTGAAGAGGATTGTACTGATGATCAGCAATATTGGCACTCAGGTTCCAGTTGCGGAAACTGGGGCATTGAGTTGAGGCTCCAGAATCGTTGTCATCTTTAAGCAAGCCCAACCGGAACTCTCGCCGGTGCCTCCTTTTACGCACTGCGGAGTCGCTTTCAGGTTTCACTTCCCGGGCTGGTTTACGTGTCTGTAAGTCTTGATGCGTTCTGGTGTTAAAGCTTTGGGTTTGCTTATTCGTCCGCTGGCAGGTCTTCATTTATACGTATATGATCCGTTGGCCTGCGATGTGGCCGTTTCGGAATGTTCTTTGCCGATTCGGCGATTGGGACGTCTATATTTATCGTTATCAGTGAGGTGATTGTGTTGAATTCCGTAGGTGCGAAGATGCACCGGCAGGCGAAAGCTGCGTTTACGCTGATTGAGCTACTGGTGGTCATTGCCATCATTGCGATTTTGATCGCGTTGCTGTTGCCAGCGGTACAGCAGGCTCGCGAAGCGGCTCGCAGAAGCCAGTGCAAGAACCACCTCAAGCAGATTGGTCTGGCACTGCACAATTATCATGATACCCATCTGACGTTTCCACCGGGTTCCAACGGTGGTTCAACGACATCCGAAGTGCCATTTCTCGTTCCGAACTGGCGACTACACATTTTTCCACAGATGGAACAGACTGCGCTCTACAACAAGTTGGACTTTATAACTGCAGCGCGGAGCTTCGCCGGAAGTACCTCCAGCACTAACGCCGTCTTACTTGGTGGACATGTGGTTCCGGTCTACGCTTGCCCATCGAGCTCTCTCGACCCGAATGGTGCTCCACTCCCGACCACGACCACCCACAACCCGAGACGTATTCAGGTGCCGATGTATGTTGGAGTTGCTGGTGCCTCGATTGGCAGCGCAGCAGAGTTCCCAGTTGGAAAAAATGTCGGGTTCGCGAATGGTTATGGGATCTTCACTAACAACGGCATGTTGCAGTGGAACTATAACGTGCGGATGAAAGACTGTACTGACGGAACCTCAAATACACTCATTGTTGCCGAGCAGTCCGGAATGGTGGGGACCTCCGATATTCGTTCAGGCTACTACGGAGGTTACAACGGTGCCACCTTCCCATCGCCTGTGAGCTCGACGGTACAAACCGCTCCTGGCGTTGGGTCGACCGTCTGGTCAGTTGGGATCTCCAGTTTTCGATTGCGGATCAATCCGACGAGTGCGTCGACCGGATCGACGAATTCTTACAATCCAAACACTGCATGGAATTCGATGCATACCGGCGGGATTCACGGACTCCTTTCAGACGGATCCGTGCGATTCATTTCAGACACGACTGACATGAACACTCTGCGAAGTCTGTCTGCTCGTAATGACGGTGAAGTCGTCGGCGAATTCTAAGATCGCCAGATTCTGTTCTTTACTGCCTGTGTGCGAATTTCACTCGATTGTGCAGTGTCTGGGAAATCAGCTTTTTCAGAACGATATTTGAGATCGCCGCTGTGCTGTCCGACAGGTTGGTGCAGCGGTGTCTCTTTTTTGGAGTTTGATGAATGAGTTTGGTTAAGAACTCGTTGACGAGTCTCGTTCTGATTGCAGGCGTCTTCTTGCTGCAGGGGTGTGGTGGAGCCAAAACCGCTCCGACGGGATCGGTCTCCGGAAAGGTCACTCTGGCCGATCAACCGTTAAGTGCAGTCGTTGTTGAATTCTTCTCAAGCGAGCTTGCCGTTGGTGCGATCGGGAACACCCAGGAAGATGGGACCTACAAGATCGAAGGGAAGTTGCCAGTCGGATCGTATGTGGTCACGGTCAATCATCTTCCGCCTGAGCCAGGACAGCCTGCGGTGAAGACGACACCGGTTCCGCCCAAGTACTCCAATGCGAAAACATCACAATTGGAGTTCACCGTTACAAGTGGGGCGAATGAGTTTGATCTCGCCCTGACAAAGTGATCGTCATCACTTTATTATTGTGAAACCCAAATCAAAGAGAAGACCACCCGCGAACCGCAACGGGTGGTCTTTTTGTTCATTCAGGCGGATTGATCTTCACCGCGGAGCGTGCTTTGTCCATACGGAGACTACTTCTTCATTTTCATGGTGCGTGATGATGCGACTGCGAGGATTGTGCTGCCAACAATCATGCTTAGAAGGGAGCCCGTCAATGTTCCGAGCTTTCCGGCATCCAGTAAATTCTCTGGGAGCGCAAGTCCCGCGAGAAAGATCGACATGGTGAAGCCGATTCCGCTCAGGCAGGCTCCCCCTGTCAGTAATCCCCAAGTTAATTCAGGAGGACGTTTAGCGATGCTAAGCTGGATTGCAATGGCGGAGAACAGCAGAATTCCCACAGGCTTTCCAATAAAAAGTCCTGCGGCAATGGCTATTGAAACTGGATCGGTGATTGCATTCAGTTGAAGTGTGACACCTGCATTGGCCAGGGCAAAAAGTGGCATGATTCCAAACGCGACCCATGGATGCAGGAATGATTCAAGGCGTTCCAGTGGAGCAACACCTTCTCTCACCGCAAACTCAGCCCGATTGAGGAGACGTTGGTGGGCGACCTCTTCATCTCCATTCTGCAACTGGTCAAGAGTTCGTTTCATAATATCCCGCAATCGTTCAAAGCCGATCCAAGGATAAGCGGGTGTCATTAGTCCCAGTACAACTCCTGCAATGGTGGGGTGCATTCCCGACTGAAATATGGCAAACCAGACAAGTGCCCCGACTAAAACATAAAGTGGAATCTTACGAACTCCGCTGATTCGCATGACGAATGTCAATGCAAACCCACATCCCGCAAGAATCAGAGCCCACCATTGAATTGTTTCAGTGAATACCAAGGCAATAATAAGAACGGCGCCTAAATCGTCGACGATAGCGAGTGTGAGTAATAAAATCTTCAGGCTGTTGGGGATGCGGTTGCCGAAGATTGCCAGCACTCCCACGACAAATGCAATATCTGTGGCCATCGGGATTGCCCATCCCTTTGCAGCGGCCGGATCAAACTCTCCTACGGAAGAGATGCCAACAAAGACTAAAGCCGGGGCGATCATTCCGCCAATTGCAGCCAGAATCGGCAATGCCGCCTGTCGAAGATCACGAAGTTCACCAGAAACGATCTCACGTTTGATCTCCAAGCCGACGACAAAGAAGAAGACTGTCATCAACCCATCATTAATGACGTGCAGAAGACTTTTCTTGAATGACCAGTCTCCAACGGACACGCCGCAATAGGTTTTCCAAAGCGATTCGTACGCTTCTGACCATGGCGAATTGGCGAGTACCAACGCCAGAATCGTGCATCCCATCAACAGGAACCCACTACTTGACTGGATTGCAAGAAATCTTCGGAAGGGAGCAGTGAGGCGATCCACGCGGGTCGTGGGCAATAACGGCTTCAGAAAATCGTCATCAAGTTTCGGGTGAGACATCAGTCCTGTTGATCTCCAGTATTTCGGTTGAAGGCTTTAGTCCAGGCGCCTGAGTTCCGGCGATCTAAAGGGGGGCGAGTCGACAGGTCGCCTTTCACGATGTAAAGAATGGGGTCTGTCGTCCCAAGTAGGCAGTCGGGGCTATTGCCGTTTCAGTAAGGGAAGGTACTTCTGCCCTACTCGCCTCAATGAAAGAACTCACCAACTATAGCGACAGCGAGATGCTACATCTCCTGACCCGCAGGCTGGTGAGTTCCGATTTGAGTATCGATCAAGTTCTGAAGCGGATCAAGACGTTTGGAGAGAATCTGGGGAAACGGCAGGGGATTCGGTCTCCTGATGGGCATTTTGTGGTTTACATGTAAATTAGTTGGCTAAAATGTGGTGAAGGCTGATCAGAATGTTGCCGCGAGTTCTTGGGCTGTGGCGATCGCCTTGGATTCTGTCTTGCGGACATCTTCTGGTGCTGCAAGTGTTGGTTCGACCAGCACTGACTGGATGTCTTTGAACCCGATGAATCCCAGAAGAAAGTCGAGATATCCTTTCTGGAAATCGATCCCTTTCATCTCTTCACTGGAGTAGGCTCCGCCGCGGGCGTAAATGACAGTGATTGGTTTTCCTGTTACCAGACCGCTATAGCCAGTGGCAGGGTCAAAGCTGAATGTCTGGCCGGGTTGTGCAATGACGTCAATGTAATGCTTGAGCCTGTAGGGGATGCCGAAGTTCCACATTGGCAGGCTGATCACGTACTTGTCGGCGGCTTTGAATTCATCACAGAGGCTCACGACTGCATTCCAGGCCTGCTGTTGTTCTGGGGAGAAGCCTTGCCCGTGCAGTACCTGATACTTGGCATCGATCGTGAATCCGTCAAATTCTGGCAGTTTCCTTTCCCACAGGTCGAGAGTGACCACCTCATCGTTTGGATGGGATGCTTTGTATGCTTCAAGAAACACGTTCGTCACAGCGATCGACTTTGAACGAGCCTTGCGTGGTGATGCTTCGATATAAAGTAACTTAGCCATGGGGCTTCCCTGTTCTGCTGTCTTTGGTTTGTATTTCTAAGTCGACCACGGTGAGTGTCATCGTGGACTCAGGCAAGATCGAAAAGTAAAGCGTCAGTGTGGGTGACCGCTTCGATATGCAGCGGTGTTGCTCGACTGGTAGCGATTGCGTCGCCGTCACGCAGGCGAGTCCCGTTGACGATGAGTTCTCCGCGTGCGACTTGAAGCCAGGCGTGTCGATTCTTCTCGACGGTGTAGGCAAGCGTTTCGCCGGGCAGCAGATTGGTTGCAAAGATTGAGGCATCCTGTCGAATGGCAACTGCAGCCTTGGTTCCTTCAGGACCTGCGATTCGCTTCCACTGCTGGCGTTTCTCGTCGATCGTGACTTTCTGGTCGCTGTATCGTGGGCTGACTCCTCGCATTGCTGGCTGAATCCAGATCTGCAGGAAATGGTTGCCGAGTTCGCTGCTCGGGTTGTATTCGCTGTGAGTGATTCCAGTGCCAGCGGACATCATTTGAATGTCATCTGGTGTGATGATTGCTCCGCGGCCAGTGCTGTCTTTGTGCTGCAGTTCTCCGTCCAGGATGTACGAGATGATTTCCATGTCACGGTGTGGATGGGTTGGAAATCCGCGACCTGGAGCAATGCGGTCATCGTTAATGACACGCAGTGAACGGAACCCCATGTGCCGCTGGTCGTAGTAGCCTGCGAACGAGAATGAGTGATAGCTTTTCAACCACCCAAGATCAGTTTGTCCACGCTCTTTTGCCTGTCGGATTAGAAGGTCTGCAGGTGTTGACTGTTGCCCGAGAACTGAGATCGGGTTGGCGGCAACGTGAATCAAACCTGCAGAGGTGACTGCCAAAGCGGTGCGTCGTGAGACTTCCATGTTCTTATCCTTTTTGATTATTGTTTACATGTAAACGAAGTGGTTAAAAAAGTCATGAGTTGATCGCTGAACGAACATCTTCGAGCATCTGAATGAGTCGCTTCAGGTCTGCTTTCTTTGCACCTTTCATGAGCGATGCATGCATATCGAGAATCGGCTGATCGAGTCTTGCCAGCAGTTGGAGCGCCTCTGGTTTTAATTCAATTGTGTAGACGCGACGATCTTCATTTGATTGGGTCTTGCTGATGAGATCCGAGGCCAGCAGTTGGTCGACAACCCGAGTAATTGCTGGGGCCACCTGAATCATTCGTTCTGCGACTTCAAGGCAAGGCATGGGCTTCCCTTCACCTCGAAGAATCCGCAAGACATTGTATTGAGACGACGTCAATCCGTACTCGCGTAAGAGGCGAGCAAGTCGGTTCTCCAGCAAGTCGCTTGTCCGCAGGAGGGCCAGCGTTGCTTCCTGTTCAATGGAGGCAAAGGGCCCCCGCTTTTTCAATTCTTCGCGAAGTGGTGTTGTCATTGTGTGCTCAAGTCTTCCTGATGGATTTTAGTTTACATGTCATGTTGTTGTCCGTCAAGTGCAGTAGGATTTGAAGAGACGTCTAAGGAATCTGTCTGCAATCGTCGTGGTCTTCAACTGTCTTGAAGATTACGCAAATTAACTGCTCGACCAATTTCACTGCGGTCGGCTATACTCCACGAAGCATTTGAGGAGAAGGACTGTTCCAGGGACGCTGAGATCCTCTCTGGCGACGACTCCGTTTTTTTGAATGCTTCAGGCCGATTTTAGCTGACAACTCTGTTGAAAGTGCTGGCTTATGGCTGCTGCGAAGACGATTCACGAGAAGTTGACCGAGATTGTGGGAAATCTTTGGTGGAGCTGGCAGCCAGAAGTCACCGACATCTTTCGAGAAATCGACCCGATCTTGTGGTCTGAGCTGTCGCATAACCCAATTCTCCTTTTACGCGAGTATCCACCGGAAAAGCTGGAACTGCGTGCTCGTACCGAGGTGCTGCACTCGCGTATTAACGCGGCGTACCGCGACATGCGGGAATACCTGATTTCGCAGGAAACTTGGGGAGACACCCACGCTGGTGTTCTCGGGTTTCGACCTGTCGCCTACTTCTCCGCTGAATTCGGCCTTCATGAATCCTTTAGGATTTACTCTGGTGGCTTGGGGATTCTGTCCGGCGACCATATGAAGAGTGCTTCTGATCTCGGGATCCCGATGGTCGGCGTTGGGCTCTTCTATAACGAAGGATATTTCACACAGCTTGTCAGCCAGGACGGTTGGCAACAGGAAGAGTATTCACGCGCCGATCCGAATGATCTGCCGATATCAGAGGTGACCAAGCCAGATGGCGAGGTCCTGTCGATCACGATTGATACCCGCGGCGGTCAGATTCATGCCAAGGTCTGGTGCGTTCATGCGGGGCGCATTCCAATCTATCTGCTCGACTCAAACGTTCCTGAGAACTCGCCAGAGGATCGCGCATTGACTGCTCGATTGTATGGCGGAGACCAGCGGACCCGAATTCGTCAGGAACTGTTGCTCGGTGTGGGCGGTGTGAAAGCACTGTCGGCGTTGGGGATCAAGCCGCGCGTGATTCACATGAACGAAGGGCATTCTGCGTTTGCTTCACTGGAGCTGATTCGGATGCGGATTCAGGAGGATGGAATCTCGTTTGAGCGCGCCTTGCGAGAAACGGCGGCGATGGGAGTCTTCACGACGCACACTCCTGTTCCGGCCGGTCACGATCGTTTTGACAGCGGCCTGATGGAAGAGCATCTTGGCCCATTGCGTGATCAACTCCATCTGGACCATCAAGGATTGATGGGGCTGGGGCGAATTGACCCGAACAATCATGACGAAACATTTTGCATGACTGTGCTGGCGTTTCGGGCCAGTCGCCGAGCCAACGCCGTTTCAAACCTGCACGGTGTTGTGAGTCGACGCATGTGGAGAAATCTCTGGATCTGGCGGAATGAAGATGAAATTCCCATCGGTCACATTACCAATGGGGTGCACGTCAGCACCTGGCTCGCTCAGCATATGCAGTCCTTGTACAACCGCTACCTGCCCATTAACTGGATGCAGCGAACTGGCGAGCCGGAGGTCTGGGCGGAATTCGACAAGGTGAAGTCGTCTGAGTTGTGGGAGACGCACCTGTCGTTGAAGAATCGCCTGATTCAACATGCTCGCTATTTGTTAACGAGGCAGGCAAAACGCTATGGATTGGGGGCTGATGTTATCAGCACTTTCCAGTCGTTTCTTGAGCCTCAACATCTCCTGATTGGCTTCGCCCGACGCTTTGCTCCTTATAAGCGTGCTGACCTTCTGATGCGCGATCTGGAATTGCTGGAGCGGATTCTGAGTGATGCGGACCGGCCAGTGCAGTTCGTCTTCGGGGGGAAGGCACATCCTGCAGACGAGCTTGGCAAGCAGATTATGCAACGCATTTATCGCTTGTCTCAGGAACCGGCGTTCAAAGGCAAAATTGTCTTTCTTGAGGACTACGATATCAACCTGGCCCGTTATCTGGTTCAGGGAGTGGATGTCTGGTTGAACAACCCGCGACGGCCACTGGAAGCATCTGGAACCAGCGGACAGAAAGTTGTGTTGAATGGCGGATTGAATCTCTCTGTTCTCGACGGATGGTGGGCTGAAGCCTTTGATGGGCAGAACGGCTTTGCAATCGGAGACGGTTTGATTCATGCAAATCAGGACATTCAGGACGAACGCGACGCGAAGTCACTCATGTCAGTTTTGCAGGAACAAGTGATTCCATTGTATTATGATCGGAATCAGGACGACCTGCCTGAAGGTTGGATTCTCCGCATGAAACGGGCCGTCGCCACGTTAGGCTGGCGGTTCAATGCCGATCGAATGGTGATGGATTACGTGACTCAGGCATATATCCCTGCAGCGGGAGGGACCTCTTGCAACATGACATTCCCATCCTGATTCTGCCTGTCAGAAGCCCCGCCGAATTCAGAGGGATTGCGCGGAGGGTGTATGCCGCCTGTCTGGTCGCTGTTCTGATGGGGAGCGCTGCTGTTGCAGCCAGTGTTCAGGAAGGGCGATTGTACGGCGGCAAACCAATTACATACTGGCAAGAGTATGTGAAGACGAATTCGTTGGCGGATCTCGGTGAGCCAGAGACGGTCGACTCGCTGATTGAGATCGTTTCGGACACCGGGTTGAACTGGTCGCAGCGGCGACAGATGGCGTTGATGCTGGGGAGGATCGGGCCTCGTGCCAAGGCTGTGGTGCCTGTCTTTGTCCGCTTTTTGAATAGCGATGAAGCAGACAAGATCCATTCGCGGCTGTGGGCTCTGCGTGGATTGGCACTTCTCGGGACGGTCGCAGAAGCGGCCACTCCAGATGTTGCTCGGATTGCGAACGATGATTCCCTGCCCTTCTACGTCAGGGCCACTGCACTGGAAACTCTTGCTTCAGTTGGGGCCAATCGGCCAGAGTCGGTCGAAGTGTTACTGAAGGCGCTTCAAACGGATTCAAGGTCAACTGTGGATGCTGATCGAATTCGCATGATCGCTGCGGAATCACTGTCGTTGCAGGGAGCGAACGCAGCGGCGGCGATTCCTGAGCTTGTCCGCGCTTTGGAAAGCCACAATGTGCTGCTTCAGCGTGCAGCGGCGACTTGCCTGGGAAACATTGGACCGTCGGCCGAGGTTGCAGCGTCGGGACTGGTCGATTTGCTTCTGTTTTCGAATGGACTCGAAGCGTGTGAGGCGGCTGCAGATGCTTTGGCGAAAATCGGTCCGGATGGGGTGCGCTCCCTGTCCCGGTTGATGAAAGATACCGATGCGAACGTCCGCAGACTTGGTGTTCGCGGGTTATCCAAGGCCCCTCAGAGCAGTGTGACCGAGACTGGATTACTGGCCGGGTTGATGGATTCGATGCCGATCATTCGAGTCGAGTCAGCTGAACCGCTGCTGCAATTTCCCTCTTCTCGACCCAAGGCGGTCAACGCACTCTGCGATGGTTTGGCTTCCTCTGATCGAAATACGCGTCTGGCTGCGTATCGAGCGTTACAGCGTCATTCAGATGTTGTCGAGATTCTACGGCCTCGACTCAGGGATGTGTCGCAGGATGCCTCGCTGTCGAACCAGTCGAGAGAAGCGGCAATGAAACTGCTGGGAAACGACTGAATGCGGTGTTGAGCAGCATCATTTCCGCATCGCATCAGCTCAGATCAAATTGCGCTTGTTGATGTTGTCTGCTGTATCTTTCCGCTGCGGACGCATTGTTCGCTGTGATATTTTTCGCACTGCAGTGAAATTACTCGCATGAGTGGTAACACGCTGTTTTGCTCAGCAGTGCAGTTCGGTGTTAAGTTACGTATCTCTTTGTCTTGTATGTGTTTGTGTGTGGTTTTTTGGCAAATTGTCATCTTGAGGGAAAGTGAACAGAAGAGAGGAAACTGGCCGAATAGTGTGTCTGTGCTGCGATGATTAGCGATTTTGCCATTGGCGACGATTGTGTCGAATAGCTACAAGTCGTTCAATCCGTTGAGTACGCCTGTTCAGTGTCTGCCAGTTTGCCCCCCCTCTAAAAGATTACACATCATGGCTAGCAAATCTGTTTTGCTGATTGACGAACAACCGCTCCTTCTTGAGGCGATGACCCACCGCCTTAACCCACTCCCAGAATTCACCGTTATTGGGCAGCATACTCATTCAGATCGGGCATTCTTTGACATCTTCGAGCGTCGCCCAGACATCGTTGTGATGGATCTTGAACTCCCAGGCCGTGGAGCAATTGAAGTCGCCGACCAGATTGCATTGCGGTTGCCAGCGACCAGAACTGTCTTCCTGACAAACTACGATACCGACATTTTTGTCGATGTGGCTCTGCGGCTTGGAGTCGCTGGATTCCTGCTGAAAACCGACCCTGTGAGTCAAATTGTCGAAGCGATCAAAATGGTTGCTCAGGGAGAGACGGTTTATTCAGAGTCGATTATGGAGCGTCTGCAGTATGACCGTGAGGCGAAAGAGTTTCGGGTCAAGTCACAGAGTTTCTTCGCTGGTCTGACATTGCGACAGATTCAAGTTCTGCGTCACCTGGCGCGGGGGGAAAGTGTCAAGGAAGTTGCGAAGGCAATGATGCTGTCCGAGCGAGCCATTGAAAGTCATAAGTACCGCATCATGCAGAAGATGGGGATTCATGACCGAGTCGTTCTGACTCGATACGCGATTCGGGAAGGCTTGATGCCAGCATGATCTTGAGAAACTTGAATCAAGATGTCCCATGCGATTGAAGTCAGGGCGCGCCTTCTTGCACCATCAAGAACAGCTTGCCCTGTTTTCGTTTTTGCCAGTCTGAACGGGTTCGCAGGGGGAACGCTTGCATTGTGGACAAGGTGACTGAGAATGTGAGAGATGTTCGATCTTTGATTATCTCGGTTTCCCTGACTCTCGGAGCGGCGACCTGTTTGCTCTTTCGCCTTTGCCTCGATAGACTTTCGCACTCTGCCTTCTTTGCGGAAGGTTGACGTTGTTGATTGCTCACGGAATTCTGAATTTTACGTAGCAGTCGTCGTGACAATGGGTTTTGCCGTTTGCGTATGAATTTCCTGGTCCGTCGCTGGATTGCAGCCTTCTGAATTTGCTGTGCGAAAGCGACGACGTGGATCAGGTGAAGTTTTCTGCAAACCACGAGAACCTGAAGCCTCGGTTGGCTGGTGTGTTAATTCTCTGCTTCAATTATTGAAAGGTGAATGGTTTATGGCCAAAGAAGGGGCCATTGAGATGGAAGGCCAAGTGCTGGAAGCACTGGCGAATACGCAGTTCCGCGTTCAGTTGGATAATGGTCACATTGTCCTTGCTCACGTGTCCGGAAAAATGCGCAAGAACTTCATCCGTATTGTTCCAGGGGACCGCGTGAAGGTCGAGATTTCTCCATACGATCTCGAACGAGGACGTATTACTTACCGCGCGAAGTAAGGTGATCGTGGAACTCCTGACCGTGGTGGAACTCGCTGATTTCCCTGCCCAGGAGTGATATTTCCAGTTCGTTGGTCGCGTGGCGTCGCGGCGATTTTCTGCTGCGCCCTCGCTCTCTTGTGATCGTCGAACTGTGCTTGTCCAGGCAACTGGATCATTCTCATGCTTTGCTCTATCGTGTGTCTGGCTGATTTCTGATCATGTCCTTTCCTGATCGAAGATCCGTTCAGACCGGTCGAGTTGATCACATGGCACCGCAGAGATTGAGACTGGTTAAAGTCAGTTTCCATCGTATCGCCACCAATCTGCTGTCTGCGGAGTATTGATTTCGGTCGGTTCGATTCTGTCACCGCCGTTCACACTTGTTGCTATTAAACCGGCCCGGAAAGTTCCTGATGACTCCCCCCCCTGCTGCTTCTCAGGATTGGCCGTTCGTCGTTCTGTTTACAGACGGCGCATGCAGCGGAAATCCGGGAAATGGGGGCTGGGCTTATCTCCTGCGGCATCCGCAGAGCGGCAGGGAAAAAGAGTTTTCCGGCGGGCTCGCCCTGACAACCAACAATCAGATGGAGTTGACCGCTGTTATTGAAGGGCTGCGGGCACTGACCAGACCGACAAGAGTCGAGGTTGTGACCGATAGCACTTATGTCGCCAAAGGGGCGATTGAATGGATGCCGGGTTGGAAGAAAAATGGCTGGCGTCGGAAAGAGAAGAACAGTTGGAAGCCAGTGAAGAATGTGGAGCTCTGGCAGCAACTGGATGAATTTCTCGCAATGCATCAAGTCAAGTTTACGATCATTAAAGGTCATAGTGGGCATCCAGAGAACGAACGCTGCGATGAGTTGGCCGTGGCCGCTGCTGCGAAGTTCAAGAATGCCGAGTAAGATCGCTTTCGTCTGATGTGCTGAGATTGCCGATTGCACTGCGGCAGCAAGATCGTTCTCGCAGGCCCATTGAGACGGGTTCCATTTTCGAAACAGATACCAGACGCGAACATGTCTGACGTTTACCTTGAATCCGACCTCGAAGCACTGCGCGGAGTCCGCCGTGATCGGCTTCCTTTGCTCAGGAAACTCGGCATTGAATGTGTCGGGGATCTGTTGTGGTATCTCCCGAGAGATATCCTCGATTTCAGCAATGTCTGTGAGCCGACGGACCTTCAGGTGGATGCGCTGCAAAGTGTGCGCGGTGTGGTTGTCGATCTGGACAGCCGGATGATTCGCGGCAACCGAACCATGACCAAGGTGCTGATCGATTGCGGCACCGACTATGTTCGGGCGAGCTGGTTCAATCAACCATGGATGCAGAAACGCTTTCAGCATGGCCAGACAGTATTGTTTTCCGGTAAGCCGAAATTCCGTGATGGAAAATGGGAGTTCTCACATCCCAACGTCCAATGGCTGGAACTGGAGGATACTCCGGAATCCGCGCGTCTGGTGCTGACTCGATACCGTCTGACGGAAGGGCTGAAGGTTGCCGAGCTGAGACGCATTATCGCGATGGCAATTGAGGCGACACTGCATCTGGTGAAGGACCCGCTCCCCTCAGAGATGGTGCGGAATCTGAAGTTCGCTTCATTGGAAGAGGCCTTGCGCGGGGTGCATCAGCCGGACTCTGCCGAGCAGTTTCAGCAGTCACGAACCAGATTGGTCTTCGATGACTTCTTTGAATTTCAACTGGGGATCTCGTTAAGGCGTCGGGCCTGGCGGGCTCGGTGTAATGCTCCGATGCTGGAGCGTTCAGCGAAAATTGATGCGCGCATTCGACGATTGTTTCCATTTACATACACCGACGGTCAGAACAAGGCGATCCACGAAATCGGGGCCGATCTGACGTCGGGATATGCCATGCATCGACTGCTTCAGGCTGATGTCGGAGCAGGGAAAACGGTCGTTGCCATTGATACAGCGCTGCTGGCTGTCGCACATGGATGGCAGGCGGTGATTATGACTCCAACAGAGATGCTGGCGACACAACACTGGCAGACGGTGGATCGTGCTCTTGAAGGCAGTCGAGTGAACCGCGTGTTGTTGACGGGAAGTCTTTCTACTGCGGAGCGGCAGCGTGCACTCTCAGGGATCGCCGATGGTTCGACTCAATTGATCATTGGGACACAAGCGGTCATTCAGGACGCGGTTCGATTTCACCGACTGGGAGTTGTCGTCATCGATGAGCAGCATAAGTTTGGTGTCGCTCAACGGGCGAAGTTTTCTGAGCTGACAGGTTCGATACCCCCGCACGTTCTCGTGATGACCGCGACTCCGATCCCACGAACACTGTGTCTGACGCAGTTCGGAGATCTGGACGTCACATTGGTGAAAGATAAACCTGCAGGGCGGCAGCCGGTGATCACCAGCAAGATCACAGGTGGAGAAGCCCGACGCAAAGCATGGGCGTTCCTTAAAGAAAAGTTGCAGTCCGGACGGCAGCTGTACGTTGTCTGTCCATTGGTGGAATCCGATGAGGATTCGATGACAGGAACTGCTTCTGCAGAATCGGTGTTCAGGGAACTCAGAGATTCTGAGCTCTCCGAGTTTCGAGTGGGGCTTGTGCATGGCCGGATGAAACGAGACGAACGCGAAGCGACGATGGATGCGTTTCGCGATCGTGAGTTGGATGTGCTCGTGGCTACGACCGTCATCGAAGTGGGAGTCGATGTTCCCAACGCGACGCTCATGGTGATTCTCGATGCAGAACGTTTCGGGCTGTCGCAGCTTCATCAGTTGAGAGGCCGAATTGCGCGCGGAAAGTTTCGAGGATACTGTTTCCTGTTTACTGAAACGCTCGCGGCAGACAGCCTGACCCGACTTGCGGTGTTAGAGCGAACCGGTGATGGATTCGAAGTCGCCGAACAGGATTTCGAACTTCGTGGGCCGGGGGACGTGCTGGGGACCAGACAGCATGGAGAGATGCCGTTGAGGTTTCCGAATCTCCTTCGCGAAGAGAAGATACTCGAACTCGCTCGACATGAAGCAGAACGTGTGGTTCACTCCGGTGAGTTTGAACTTCCACACTTCAATGTTCTGCGCTACCGCGTGGTGAAACGCTTTGAGCACGTTTTTGAGTTGCCTCGAAGCGGTTGAGTCCGCCAGAGATTAGTCTTCACTCAAAGTAAAATCCGCATCACAGGTCTCTGAATGAGTTGCCCATGATGCGGATTGTTTTAAAGCTCAACTTCTGCGTTTTACTTACTTTGAAGATCGAATTTGAGCGTCGTTGGCCCGTTCTCGATTGTCGCGGTCAGAGTCGATTTGAAGTTGAACTTTTCTGGAATGTACTGTTCGGTAGCTGGCTGGGTGCCTGACCCGTCAGCCGTGGGAACTGTCTTTCCTTCCGCAACGCGTGTCGCGGTGATTTCCACTTTTTTCTCGCCTGCACTGGATTCACCAGAGATGACACCGTCGACGACTTTGGCGAGATAGCTTTTCTCTTGCCCGGTCGGGTCCTTCAGCACAATGGTTGCGGACGGAATCGGGGTTCCGTCATAAGTCACAGTGCCGGTCAAAGGGTAAACCTTGGGACCTTGTTCGCCAGATCCGCATCCGGCGAGCATGCAAAAAAGAAACAAGCCGCCGCTGACAAACAGATGTTTCACTTGGAGGCCTTGTCTAAAGATGATCTTGATGAGACTTCGAGTGAAATACTCGGTCTTGAGTTGTGTTAACTGAGATGAACGACGTCGTGAATCGAGATATCAACAGCGATCGAGGATCGTTGTTTACCATTCACCAATCACTTCGCTTCCGGATCGGGTTCCCAATGCTTGAAACGTTGCTCGGTGAATGTTGCTTGAAGCAAATCGAACCGAACCATCTGCCATAGCAACATGGGCACCGCCGACGTGATAGCTGCGAAGATATGTCGATCGCGTGGTGCAGGTGAATCCAGCCGGAGTCGCGGCGTCGGTGCTGTTGCAGGGATGGACTTTAGGGTCATAGTTTCCGCAGCCACGTCCGCAATCGGGAATCGGTGTGTTCGGCGTTTCTGCAGTGGAGATCATCCCGCCATGGTGAGGCCCGCCTCCCCGATAGGTACCTGCTTCGCTCCAAGGGACATACGCGTCTCCGGATCCCCCTGAACCTGTCCGAACGACTCCTTCACCAATCAGCAGTGTGTTGCTCGTTCCATCCGTGATGCTGTTGATGCCAACTTTTGAATATTGGTAGAAAATTCCGTTCGCAGTTGTGAGCATCCCTGCGCCGACGTTGGAACCTCCGTTCCCTCCATAGCTTCCTCGGAAGCCAAGTGCCGACATGGTGCCTGGTTCAGGATTAGAGGGGCAGAAAAAGCTGTTCAGCACTGTGTTGCGTTGAGTTGCCTGATGGGAGTATTCCGGATTCGCTGTTTCGTAGGCGTTGTAGAGCGCTGTCTGTTCCACAAAGGGGAGGACTCGCTGGAACCAGGTATCTCGATTCTTTCTAAATCCAGCAACTCCTTCACGAGACCAGTACCCATACGGAAAGACAAGATGCGAATCGTGATAGTTATGTAAAGCCAATGCGATTTGTTTCAAATTGTTTTTGCACTGGCTTCTGCGAGCTGCTTCTCTAGCCTGTTGCACTGCAGGAAGCAGTAGCGCTATCAAGATCGCAATGATGGCAATCACCACCAATAGCTCGATCAGTGTGAAACCACGTTGAGAACGCTGTATCTGTTTTGGCACAATGGGTTTCCATTCGCGAGTGGAGAAATGAAGAAAACACGGAAATCACAGAGAAGTCGAACGCAAATGGTTCGATGAATTCGTTACAGGGAAAAAAGCAGCGAGTAGATATTGAAGCGAGGTGGGAAGTAGAGGTCGCGTAATGCAGAAATCGTCTGCAAAACTATTCATAGGGGATGGGTTATAATAGTCGAAATCGAATAGATCAAGGATGTTTGAAATGGTGTGTTAGTATGCGATGCGAGAGGGCCAGCGTGGCTTCCAGTCTTCGAAGACTCTTGTAATTGTCCCCTGCTCTCCAGGTGAATGTGGAGAAGAGAGCAGCGCGAAACTGCCTTGCGAATGCGAGAAGGGGAGAAACGCCGCGAGTCAGAGTCGGCATCTCGTTTAGAAAATCACTCTGTCAGGAAATTCAAATGGAGCGATGTGGGGGAACCTGCAGCTTGAAAACTTGATAGGCATCTGGCCAGCTGGCGATTTTGCCGTGTAGTTGAATTCGCCAGATGATCTTGTTGTTGACACTTTCGAAGCTATGCATCAGATGGCCGGGAATTGTGACCACAGCTTGGCCGTTGGCAATCGCAGTCGGCTCGTTCGTTTCAAAAATCAGGTCTTCGTGAAAAGCCTTCTCTTCAACCGATGTATTGGTCCCGACTGTGTAACGGACTTGCTCCACAGCCTTAAGTGTAATTGTGAACTCCGCGATGGAATGTGGGGGGCGATCGAATTCCCAGCTGATCGTTCCCGATTCCCCGAGTGGGATGCTTTTTCTTGAGAGAGTGACTTTTGCAACGGGGTTAAACAATGAGAGCGAGAAATAGATCAGGCCGACGAGCAGGAGGAATCCGACTGCCGCGAGAAAGAGAACGATGAGATCGGCTCCGCCGAAATCGCCTTGCTTCCAGTCCGGAAGTCTTTTGCTTGCCACGACGCTCACCACACCAATCCAAATGGCCGTGAACACGCCAAGAAACACGGCGCCGCATCCTCGCAACTGGGTTTCGGATTGCAGTTCGGTGGGCAGTCCGTCGTCGAGTGGTTCCTTCTCTGGGACCCACTTGCTTTGCTTCAGCTTCAGAACGCTCTGTGCCTGCTGATCCTGACTCGTCTTGGGCGTGAACGGATTCTCCTGTTCGGCGACATTTCGTCGATTCAATCGCCGATTTAATGTTCGAAGCACTGAGATCAGGGCAATAAGAAGAATCAGTGCTGGGACGGCGATGACGACGATATCCCGCCAGGCTTTCCACTGTGGAGTTTTGACCAGAATGGCATTGCCGGGATCTTCAGGATCGACATAGCAGACCGTCTTCTGGCCGACAGGATATTGCCGGGCGATGACTTCGAGGTCTTCTTTGGGGCCGGTTGCCTGAGCCTCATTGATCGAATATTGGCAGTTCTCGTGCTGTTGGTTGAACTCAAAGGAGTAGCAGATCTCCAATTGGAATGGAGGGTTGGCGGAAAGCTCGCTCTTCACAATTGTGCATGGGACTTCTGGCCAGTCCTGTGAGCGCAACACTTCCAGCGCAGGAGGCAAGATCGCCTGGAAAATTGGCCTCCCGATGATAAATGCGAATGAAAAGAAAACGTATCCCACGACGAGGGTGGAGACGACGCCGATCAAGTTTCCGAATTTTATCTTCGAACGAGCTGTGAGCGCCTTGTTTGAAGAACGCTTCTTCTGCTTCCCCATTGCCATGAGACGTCTTTCTGACTCCTGACAGTTACGATCAGGAGTGACCCCAGAATGAATTGGTCCCGGTCTGGAGACCATGTGGCAGATACCACACCTTCACTTACGAGAATGGCGTATTGTCTAGCATCTGGACGTACTCTCTGGCAAATCTTTTCGCTGCGATTCCCGGGACGTGCGTTGCGCAACGACAGGATGAAGAGGCGAAGCGGTTCAGTCTTTGTGGCTTCCCATCGGAATCGGGGCGACATCGTCTCCCATTGGAATCCGAATTAATCCGAGGAGGCTGGGGAGCATAAACAGATTGCCGAGCAATCCGCCCAGCATCGCGAGACTGACGAGAATTCCGAAATAAATCATTGGGACGAAGTTGGATAACGCCAGCACACTAAACCCGATGATCAACGCAATATTGGACAGCAGCACTGCCAGACCTGCTCCGCCGTGAGCATAGTTAATCGCTTCCAGATGAGTTTGCCCTGCCCGACGTGCTCGCAGGTATTCTGTGACGTACATGATCGTTGTGTCGACGGTCAGACCAATCGAGACGCTGGCGATCATGGCTGTTCCGATGTTGACTGGAACATTGACAACTCCCATTCCGCCCACGACCAGAAGGAGTGGGAAGATGTTGGGAATGAGTGTGACGAACCCGATGGTGAAACTGCGGAACGCAATGATCATGCTGATGAGAATCCCGATCGAAGAGATCGCAAAACTCTCGATCTGATCACCGAGTAAACTGGAAATCATGTAGGTCAGCAGAACATACAAGCCGGACGCTTCCGCATCAGGGAAATATTTGCGAGCGGTCACTTCGACCTGATTGATCAGCGCTAATTTCACTTCGGCTGGGCGCTGCTCCAGTGAACGCAGCATGATCCGCATACGGCCCTGCTCTACGTTATAAAGAGAGGGTTCCATTTCTGGCTGCAAGTGCTGCATCATCTCTCGACGCTCATTCAGAAGTGCGTCGCGGAAGCGTGGGATTGCACGAAACAGACCGCGTTTTTCTTCTTCACTCAATGGAATTCGTGGAACCAGATCGATTCCGTCAATCAGCGAAATGACTTTGGTGAGTTTCGTCCCGTCGGCGAGTTCAAGTGCGCGCAAGTCATCGCACAGATCGCGAATTTTATCGAACGGGAGTTCATCAAACTCTTTCGGAACTTCAAACGAGACTTCCCAGGTTCCGACTCCCCCGAGATGCGATTCAAAGAAGTCGATGGCCTTTACCACTGGGCTCGATTGGCGGAAGTTCTTACTGAAATCGGTTTCAACTTTGAGCTTTGTAAGTCCATAAAATCCGATCAGTGACAGCAGCAGCGAAATTGCTGTAATCCACAACGGATGTCTGTATGACCAGAGGGAAATGCGGCCGAGCTGCTTCTCCATAAACTTCTGGCCGATCGGGGGACGAATCTCGGATTGAAGGCCTCCGATGAGGATTCCGCCGGGGATGATCAGTACGCAAAGAACCGGCACCAGAAGTGAACCAACTGCCATCATCAGAGAGAAGCTTCTGACAGGCGTGGCTCCACTGTTAAAGAGCGCGGCGAATCCGATTGCAGTGGTCAGAGAGACCCAGATCATGGGGACAATCAGATAGGCGAATGTCTTCTGAAAGGCTTCAAAGCGAGGATACTGCAATCGCATTTCACGATAGATGACCGTGATGTGCATCGTGGTCGCGATGGCGATGACTGTGATGAGCGAGGTCAGAATCGAACTGACCATGCTGAGTCGGACACCGCTGAGTTCCAGTAACCCACAGGTCCAGAGTAGCGTCGCTTGAATGATCAACATTGGCAGCAACACCCAGCGAATGTTGCGGAAGAAGAACAGGATGACCGCCATCATCAGGGCTGATGAAGCGATTCCAAGTCGCCAGCTGTCCTGATCGACATAGCGGAACATATCGAGGATCTGCACCGGTTCGCCTGCCACGTAGGCCGGGGGATCGTGCTGTGCGGCAAGGCTGCGGATCTTGGCAATCGTCTCGCGTCGGGAGATCGGGGCTGCCGCCTCGTCGAGGAGTCGCAAAACAATGCAGACAGTCTTTCTGTCTTCGCCAATCAGGATGTCTTGAGAAAGATCCGTCAACGCGCGTTCAGTCGCTGGCAATCGCAGTGCGACTCGAACAATTCCCGATGCTCTGGGGTTACGAAGTGTTTGCCAGAGGTCCTGCGTGCTTTCCGCACGTACGCCGGGAACAGCGCTTAACAGGGCAGAAAACGCTTCGATTTTGCGAAGCTCGTATTGGGCGGTTGCATCTTCCGATTCATATGCCACCAAGACGAACTCATCGCCACCAAACAGGGATTTGCTGCGCTGGTAAGCGATGAGGTGGGGATCGCTCTCGTCGTAGAGCGACTCAATCGATTCATCGAGCTTCAATTGAGAAGCAGGGCGCCAGAGAATAAGCGAAATGAGCGCTGTGGCAATGAGAAGCGACCAGCGGTAATCTGCCAGCCACTTTCCCCATTTCTCCCAGAATACGTGAGATGCCGCCATGATTTGAGTGCCGTCCATTTGGGGAAGACGGCCCCGTGTTGCTCAATGTCTTTGTGATGCAAAAGTCTGGCCGAAAACGTGGCTCACCCATTCTGAACCACGTTTAATCCCATAACAATAGTCCTCGAGGGCGAATCGGGAAGCGATTTTGACCTCTGAACTGAACATTCCGCAGAACAGGTGCTCTGCTTTTATGCGGTTTGCTTGTGGGGCATAGTGCGCAGTTTCGGGTGCGACGGGATTGGTGTCGTAAAACCATGTCATGTTACGAAATCGGTTTGGTCAGATTAATCCTGCTGAAATGGGTAACCTGAATTACGTCGGAACGTGGAATTCCGGTGTTCGATGACTGATGCGACTGGAAGTTCGTTGGTTCCTGTTCGGAACTCTGTACAATTTTGCATGAGGCACTGCAAATTTGCGGTGCAAGTGTGATCCTTCCCTGCATTTGTGACGTTGTTGGTTCTTTTTCGAACGGTCGTAGATTCGTCGGTGGGTGAGCGGTATCGGAGTCATTTGCCTGAACGCAAGTCGAGTCCTGACACACTTGCATGTAAAAACAGAACAATCGCGCTGACGTGCATTGGAAATTCCGAAGTTGCAACAGATTATGAAAATCTCATGCAGAACGCGGGTTCCAACTGTATTAGTTCACAAATGATGTTTAATGTTGATGGATGCCGAGATTGGCTAACCCGTCGCAGAAGTGCAGATGGATTGCGTGCGCTCAAGGAGGCGATGCTGGGGCTCTCACCTTTGAGGATCACGACAGAGATGAAATTGCGACATTTCGGACAGCTGGTGTTGGTGTGCCTGTTCAGTCTGGTGGTGTTCGTGCATTCGGCATCCGCTGATCCAGTGACTGACTACAACGTCGCGGTCGAATTCTATAAGCAGCAGCGCTGGCAGCTTGCATCGGACTCTTGCGAAGAGTTCATCAAGAAGTATCCGATGCACGAACGGACGCCGATGGCCCGACTTTATTGGGCTCAGGCGTTACTGCATCTCAAGAAGTACAAAGAAGCCAGAACGCAGTTCGACCAGTTTTTGACTCTTGTTCCAGACAACCCTGACCGCCCACTCGCGATGTATCGGGTTGGGGAATGCAGTTACTTTCTCAACGATGACCCCGCTGTTGAAACGCAGTTCACACAGTTTTTGAAGAGTTACCCTCAGCATGAGCTCGCCGAATGGGCCACGCTGTATCTGGGGGAAGCACAGTATCGACAGGAACGCTACGAAGCCGCGATTTCAACTTTTGAGAAGTCTCTGAAGAACTTCCCGGAAGGACGTTTGATCGATGACGTTGAGTTCAATCTGGCAGGAGCCTACGACGCGCTCGGCCAGAAGGACAAGGCGATTGAAACGTTGAAGCGGATTGCCGGGCGACCAGAGGGGCAGCGCGCGGCGGATGCTTTGTTCCAACTCGCTGCGAAATCGTTTGACCAACGCAAGTTTGATGAGGCGGCAGCCGCGTTTCAGGATCTCGTCAAGCAGCACCCACAGCATCGCCTTGTTTCGAATGCACAGCTGAATCTGGGGTATGCATTTTACCATCTTGGAAAGTTTTCCGAGGCGGTTCCTGCCTTTCAGCAGGCAGCCAAGGACCCTCAGTTCACCGTTGTGGGGACATACTGGATTGGTTTGAGTCAGAAGTCCCAGAAGGGATTCGCAGAGTCCGCAAAGACGTTGTCTGACATCTTGGCTGCCCACCCTGATGACCCGATGGCTGACAAGATTGCGTTTCAATTGGGAGACGCGGAATTCCGGCTTGGGGAATTTGCGAAAGCGGTTGGAAGCTTCGAGTTGGTGGCGAAGAAATGGCCTGACAGTGACCTCGCAGATGATGCATTGCATGCTGCGTGTGAAGCTTCGTTGCAGGCAGGAAATCTTCCGAATGCTGTTCGCCTGCATGAGCAGTTTGTCTCAGCATTTCCACAGAGTCCCCTGCTCCCGATTGAAGAGATTCTCTTCGCCCGCGTGAAGATTGCTCAGGGGGAGAAAGCAGAATCTCCTGAGAAGGCGAAACCAGAATATTTGCAGGCTGAAACTGTTCTGAACGGACTGCTGAAATCGGACTCCTCTGCTCGGGTTAAAAGCTATGCCCGATTTCAGCTCGCTCGAGTTTATGAACGGCTTGACGACAATCAAAAAGTTGTCAGCACACTGAAACCACTATTGGACGCTGCGGATGCTGCTGAGCAACCGGAGTACCTGGATGCTCGTTTATTGAACGCGAACGGGTATTTGCGGCTGAAAGAATATGACGCTGCCGCAGAGCAATACCGACTTTACCTTGATCAGGTGAAAGCGGTTGAAGATCGAATCGTTGGTCTGGCTGGTCTCGCGAGAACATTGACCGAAGCCAAGAGCTGGCCAGAGGTGCAGATTATTGTTGGTGAGTTGGGCAAGGTCGACACCAAAGGGGATCAGCTTGTTCGTGCAGCTGTGGCTGGCGGGGACGCTGCTTTTGATAATCAGCAATGGGTGGTTGCGCAATCGCTTTATCAGCTTGTGCTTGATCGCGGTGAGAGCGGCCCGTTCTATCTCTCTGCACTTTCAGGCCAGTCTCACTCCTTTTATGAAGAGAAGCGGTTTGCCGATGCTGCGAAGTCATTCGAAAAGCTGGCTGCTGTCGCTGATGAAGATGCTGCCCTGGGATCGCATGCGGCCTATATGCAAGCATTGTCTCTGCAACAGGCAGGTATGAAGGCCGAGGCGTTGAGTGCATATCAGGCGACAATTGAAAAGTTCTCGATGCGCCAAAAGCAGGAACCGCTCACTGATAAAGAATCTCCTGTCGGGATGAATGCGTACCGCTCGGAAAAAGGAGCGGCGAGATTGTCACGGGAGAGCGGAGATCGCAAGCAGGCAGATCTGTTCTATCAACAGGCATACGACGAACTGAAAAAGCAGCCTGTTCCAGAACAGAGAGAGCTCGACGTCCTCCTCAATGAATGGGCGAATCTCGCTTATTCTGCTGAAGATTTTGCTCGGGCGGACGAGCTCTATACAAAGCTGATTGCCGAATGTCCGGAAAGTCCACTGGTCTCTGAGGCGTCTTTGATCCTTGGGGAAAGCGACCGATTTGGAGGCAAGGTCGATCAGGCAAAAGCGACTTTCAAACGATTAGCCGACGACAAGAAGGTCGATGCCTTCGTTCGGCAACGTTCTCTGGTCCACCTGCTGGATCTCGCCACGGAAGATGGAGACTGGGATCAGTCACTGGCCTTGGCGAAACGAATGAAAACTGAGTTCAGTGGCGGTCCTCACTCTTTATATGCCGGTTACCGTGAAGCGGAATCGCTGCTCAAAATGAAAGAGTACGGGAAGTCTTCGGCCGCGCTGGAGGAGCTGAAAGCAACATTGCCCCAGGACCTAGCGCAGGCACCGGCGTGGTGGGGTGAGATTTGGCTGATGCAGGCGGAATGCAATTACTGGTCGAAGGATTACGCAGCTCTGGATAAGACATTGGCCGAACTGCGAGCCAAGAACCCTGCCCCGAATGTGGTGTATCGGATCGACGCATTGCAGGGGCGCGGACTTGAGAATCAGGCTCGCTTTGCGGCTGCCAGAGAGGCTTATGCCAGAGTCATCGATTCCGAAGCGGGTCGGGGAACAGAAGCGGCTGCGGATTGCCAGTTCCGGATTGCTGAATCGTATCTGAAGGAAAACAATCTCTCCGTTGCATTGAGAGAGTATTACAAAGTGTATGCAGGCTATGCTGTGCCTCGCCTGGCTTCTGCGGCGTTGTTTCAGGCAGCGAGTTGCGATGTTTCGATGAAGCATTATCCGGAAGCGATGGAAACCTACAAAAAATTGATTGCAGAGTTTCCCGAAAGCGAATTTACAGTTCAGGCCAAGGCGCGACTGAAAGAATTGGAAGCTGCCGCTCAAAAGAAGATGTGATTCGGCAGGAAATGGTTGTCGGCGGGATCCTGAACAGACGCATTGTGCCTGACCGGACGGATTCTGGGCTGCTTTCAGGGATTGAGATAGCAAAACAGGCGGTGGTCGCGTTAGTCTGCTTCTGTCCTGAGGTCGTTGCATATGATGGCAATGGCCGTTGGACAATCGGAGTCGAATCACAATCCAAATTGTGATCAACGGGCAATTCCCCTGAAATTCAAAGTGCGGCGCACCGACACCGTGTCAGGGATGAATTTCAGGGACGAACGAGTGCGGAAATGGCTGGCGACGTGTCAGCAGGGAAAATACGGAACATGTGGCAGCGCCAATCGCTTGGAATTTGTAGTCTTGTTGGGGCCTTTCTGCTGGTCCAGTTTGCAATCGTCGCCCCGATCTTTGCGCAGCCAGCACCTGTTGGTGAACCAACTCCCGCAGCATTACCGCCTGTTGCTGTGGAAGGGGCTCCTGTAGAAGCAGCGGCCGCAGGACAGAAATCCGTCATCGGAGAGAAGCCATCGTTTGCGACGATCGTGCTTCAGATGGTCCGATCGCTGAGCTATTTCAGTGTGCCGTTCGCTCTGGCGACGTTGATTGCGGTCTGGTTCATCACAGAACGTGTCGTTGTATTGCGTCGTGGCCGTGTGATTCCCAAGCCGTTTGTTGGTCGCTTCCTCAAATTGCTGGAAGAAGGCGAACTCACTAAAGAGGAAGCACTGCAGGTCTGTGAAGAGAATGGCAGCCCTGTCGCCGCTGTCTTTGCAAGTGGTGTACGGAAATGGGGGAAACCCAGCGTTGAAGTTGAACAGGCGATCATCGATGGGGGTGAACGCGAAGTCAACGTCTTGCGGACTCACCTTCGTGTGATCAATGGGGTGGCCACAATCAGTCCTTTGCTGGGACTGTTAGGGACGGTCTGGGGGATGCTGGAGTCATTCGATAAAATTGCATCGGCTGGTGCGATGGGGAATACTCAGGAACTCGCAGGTGGAATTGCTTTGGCACTGGTGACAACCGCCGTTGGACTGGTGATCGCGATTCCTTGTCTGACTGCGTATATGTATCTTGCCGGGAAGATTGATTCACTCGTCATGGAGATGGATGCGTTGGGCCAGAAAGTCGTGCAGTTGATCTCTGCTGAAGGGCTTTCAGAACGCGCGTCCAAGCCAAAGAAATCTGACGCCGCAGCGAAGAAAGCCGTCTAGTTCGGTTCGGTCTGTCATGTGGCCGTGCAGTCGCCTTTTCGAGAGGAAGAAGGCAGGTTCCCGAGTTTTCGTAATGGAGTACGTCTCTTGAATGGGTTGGGATCTGCTCAATGAAAAGCAATTCAATGGCATCAGGCAGTCCCGGGAATTCCAGTCGACAGGCTTCCTTCGAGTCTCAGCCGGGAGCGATTCTGCAGGGGCATTGCTGGGCACTGACGGAAGGGGCTGCCGGGATGATGAGTCAGGTCCGTGGACTTGCTCAGGCCATCGGGCTTCCGTATGAATTGAAGACCATTGAAATGCGGCTCCCGTGGAAGAAGCTCTGGCCGGGGATAATTCCGATTCACAATGGGATGTTTCCGAATCAGGACTGGCGGCGCTGCGATGTTCCTCCTCGCCTGGTCATCAGTTGCGGGCGTCAAGGAATGATGGGAGCCCTGCTGCTGAAGAAAGAACTCGGGGATCGAGTCTATACGGTTCATCTTCAGGACCCAAAGATCAACTCCAGGCGATTTGATCTGGTTGTTGCTCCTGAGCACGATGGGGCTAAGGGAACGAACGTCCTCTGCACCAAAGGGGCCCTGCATCCGGTGACGCCTGCCGTTCTGCAAGCCGCTGCCAACTCAACTGCTGCAGCGGGGCTTTCAGGTCTCCGGCCGGGCTTTGTTGCTGTTTTGCTGGGGGGGCCGAATAAGTGCTACGACTTCAGTGTCGGGAGCTTGGAGAAGCTTGTCGAGCAACTTAAAGCGATGGTTCAAACTCACGATGTCGATCTCGTGGTCCTGCCTTCCAGGCGTACTCCTGAAGACGTGCGACAACAATTTCTACAGGCGTTTGGGGACCGTCACTGTGTGTGGACGGGGGCGACAGAGAACCCCTATATGGCGGCCTTGGCCCTGTGCTCTCAGGCTGTCGTGACAGGTGACTCGGTGTCGATGATTTCTGAGGCGGCATCAACTGAAAAGCCGGTGCACGTTTTTCATCTGCCGGAGCGCCGGGTGTCTAAACGCTTCCGCCGCTTTCATCAGGAGTTTGCTGCTTGCGGGATCACCAGACCGTTTGTCGGAAGACTTGATCAGTGGACCTACCGGTCTCCGAATCCAACGCAACAGATCGCCGATTTCGTCATCGAGCAGCTGGTCGAACAGGATCAGTCACACTCATTGCCTGTGCGATAATTCGCGGGCGGGTTCTGCTCTTTGAATCAGGTTCTCTGGAGACATTTTTCTCATGTCTCTGGGCCGCTTTGCGTTTCGTTTGGCGGAATTTGACCGATCAGCGGAATGTTATTGATGGATTCTAAGTGTTTCACTGTATGGGGATTACGACTTCGTTTTTGCGTGTCACTGTGGCATGGATCACATACGGTTGATCAACACAAATTTTTTCCCTGAGGCCGAATTTTTTCTTGTTTCGAGCCTGTCAGATGCAACAATTTAAGTGAGGGCTGAGCAGATACGCGGCTCAGCGGGACTAATGCCTACGAGGTAACCGGATCGGCGAAGCCGGCGAAAGTAGGGTGGTTTAGTTGTAAAGGAGGTGGATTAGTGATTAATGCTTGTAGTAGCCAAACCAGAGGTGGCACTGTCTAAGACAGTCGGCGGGCTGTCCGCGGCGGCCACCTGAAGAACGGTGCCAGTAGGCACTGGCGATTGCTCGTTCTTCAGCTGATGACCTCTGTCACAGCGACTCGAGTTTTTTATAGACCAAGCTCGAGGTCAGTTTGGGCTCGGCTCTCTGAACTTCAGAGAGCCGAGCCTTTTTATTGCGCGAACATTACTGGGTGCCCATGCGCGGACCGTTCAGCTTGCCAGCATGTGTTGCTCGTACAGCTGCTTCAGGACGGGAATGTTTGCTTCCGGGAATGTGAGTTGAGGCAGGTCACGGATGGGGACCCAAGTGAAGTTCCCCAGCAGCGGAGTCTTTCCCGGTTCGATGACGCGACACAGGAAAAACTCAATTTCGACTATCCCATGTGGGTAGCTGTGTCGAGTCTGGTAGAGCGGATCGATGATTTCGATGACCTGCCCTGTTTCTTCCTGGCATTCCCGAATCGCGCACTCTTCTCCGGATTCGCCGGGCTCGCATTTGCCACCGGGGAATTCATGCAATCCAGCAAGCACCTGCCCCGCCCCGCGAACTCCAATGAGCAGGTATTCTCCACGCTTGACCACAGCGACGCCAATCCGCTTCACGTCTGTAGCACGCGATTCACTGTGATGCTCTGAAGAAGTCGTCATACTGCCTCGTCTTGTCGCATTTGAGATGAATTGTGAAGATAGCGTGCATGCCGTTTTCATGCGATATCGATCCCCGGCTAAACTGTTTCGTCTCCCTTTTGAATTGATTGTGTTCCATGTCTGTGCAGCCTCAAGGAGTTCCTCCGGCACCAGAGCCATTGGCAGAAAAGTTTGTCACTCTGTGTAATGTCATTGCCCAGCTGCGATCTCCTCAAGGGTGTCCCTGGGATCGCGAGCAGACGATGAAGTCCATTAAGCCGTACACGTTGGAAGAGACCTACGAGCTTCTGGAGGCAATTGATTCCGACGACAATGCGGCGATCCAGGAAGAACTGGGCGATGTGCTGCTACAGGTCGTGCTTGATTCGCAGATTGCGGCCGATGAAAGTCGCTTCGATATTTTGAATGTGATTGACGGGATCACACAGAAGATGATCTCCCGCCATCCTCATGTGTTTGGCGACGCCGTTGCGAAAACCGCTGCCGAGGTTCGGGGACATTGGGAGCAAGCGAAGAAAAAAGAGAAGGCGGACCGGGAGTCACTTCTGGACGGGATTCCGGCGGATCTGCCTGCATTGGCCAAAGCGGCTCGGATCTCGAAGAAGGCTGCCAGTGTCGGCTATGATTTTCCTCGACGCGAAATGCTCTTCGATAAACTACGGGAAGAGGTCGACGAATTGCTGCAGGAGTTGTACCCGGAAGGTGATGTTCCCAATATCCCGGCGAACGTCGAACTCGAACCGGTTCCAGATCTTCAATTGACCGACCCCGCAGTCCGCGATCGGGTGGAAAGCGAACTCGGTGATGTGCTGTTTGTGATCGCCAATATCGCCCGACGTTGGGGGATCAATCCGGAAGAGGCGCTCAGGCACTCGAACGAAAAGTTCTCTCGTCGGTTTCGGTACATCGAAAAAGGTCTCGCAGCGCGAGGCCGCTCCATTTCAGAGGCGACCTTGAATGAGATGGAGGATCTTTATCAACAGGGGAAACGGAACGAGCCCAAATAAATTGGGCTCGTGGAGGTTTCTCACATTTCGGTTCAACGGCTGCTTCAACAGTTGAAGGAATCCGTTGCTCCGAAGACGTGACGGCTATTTCTTTTTCAGATGCTCGTTGAACCAGTTGAGCATCGCTTCCTGAGCTTTGAGCTGATCAACTCCAGTGAACCCGTGGGCTGCTCCGGTGATTACAATCAGCTCGACGGGAACGGACTGTTCACTGAAGGCGGCCTTCATGCGTTCACTATTGCTGAGTGGGACCAGCTCGTCTTTATCACCATGAATGAGCAGAGTGGGAGCGTCATCCTTGGAGGCATGAAGGAGCGGCGAAACCGAAGCAGCCTGATCTTCCGGAAACTTCAGGGCAGGAAAGCGTTCCTTGAGCGGGAAGAACTCTTCGATCAGTGTCGGAGGAAAGATCGAGACGACAGCAGCGACACGGTCACTGACACGTTCGATCGGGTCTTTCGCCTCGGGGTTCCCATCGTTGCCTGTTGTTCCGAGCATTAACGAAAGATGCCCACCGGCACTGGCTCCAAACACGCCGAGGCGATCAGGGTCAACTTTGAATTCTTCTGCGTGCAGGCGAATATAACGGACTGCTCGACGGACATCGGCGACCGCTTCTGGCACTTTGAAGTAAGGACTGCTGCCGTGTCGAACGATGAACAGCGTGTAGCCGGCATCAACAAGCATTTCGAACTGGTTCGGAGTCGTGCGTTCCGCCCGGACAATGTTCTCGGCCGGGAACCACGTTGAGACCCAACCGCCACTGACCATGAACAGCACGCCTGCTCCGTTCGCCTTCTCTGGCGTGACGATATCAAATGTCAGTGCCATCCCGGCCTTGTGCCCATAGATGACATCGTTGCGAATCTTGAATTCCCCGGCCGATAAAACATTGGCCAGCAGCGCGATGCAGGTAATCATCACACCGCATCGACACCCGTTTCGCATTCCAGACAAACGCATTCGCATCTCCTGTGTGGTCGATAGGACACAAACTCAATGGATTCCGGTGAGTTTCAATGGAGTGTCACAGATTCGCGGGAGACGTCAACCGGGAATGCAGGTGCCAGTCTACGTCACTCATGTTTCTTCAGTAGGGTGAGCATGTGTTGTGGGAAACCTGCCCAAGCGTCATTACCCTACCGTCGCTATGCGAGGATTGCACCCAGCTCGGGAAGCCAATCATGCCATCCCGCCGTGCACCGTGTGGCATGATGTACTTTCATGTTTAACATTTATGCAATCCTGTATTGCAAGCAATTCGCTTAAATTAGCGCACGTCGTCGTGGTGGATACTGATATGATCGGCGTCTGCGATCTCGTTTGAGTGCCACAACTCTGAGTGGCATTTTACGAACTGGGAGATTTCTCCAGGAATATCGATATTCAAAGTCATTCTGCTTTAGTGCGTAATGTTTCCTTAATGAACGGGCCCTCCTCATTAATTCGACTCAGGATTTGGAGAACAAAAACATGAGCATATTGCGTCCCCGCAGCCTTCTGAGATCCACATTCCAAATCCAATCCCCTCGGGGGTCCTCTCTTCAGCGTCGTGGATTCACTCTGATTGAATTACTCGTGGTGATTGCCATCATCGCGATTCTCATCGCTCTCCTCTTACCTGCTGTTCAGCAAGCTCGTGAAGCGGCGCGACGCAGCCAATGTAAGAATAATTTGAAGCAACTCGGTCTGGCGCTCCATAACTATCATGACGCTATTAACTGTTTTCCCATGGGAAGCAGTTTCGGCGACCGTGCAAACTGGCGCGTCTTTCTTCTGCCGTATATCGAACAGTCGACTGTCTATCAGCAATTAAATCTGAATGCAGGAGGATTCTATGCGCATTCGCCCGGGTGCGATTCTGCAAATCCCACGACTCCTTGCGGATATAGTGGAAACACGGTCCTTCGAAGCCTGATGGTTTCTGTCTTTAAGTGTCCGTCCAGCCCGATGTCAGCATTTAACCATGCCGATATGGGGCTCAGCTACCAGGGCATGACGATGGATTATGCTGTCGTCACTGGTGCTATTCCTGACTCGACAATGACCAGCACCAATGCGTGTACGGGCGACCACATGTGCAACAGTTCTAACTACTGTCGGAATGGAATGTTCGTTGTTGGTGACAGCAAGCGTATGCGGGATTGCGTTGATGGAACCTCCAATACACTCATTATGGTTGAGCAGTCTGGAACGGTAAACGGGAGGTCAAGGAATTCCAACTGGCTGGGCGGCTGGTTTTCTGTTGGAAACACTGGCCCGACTACGATTGGTTCGGGGGCCGCGTTTCCTCTCACATCAGGCGGATGCTGGTATCCTGCAGGGATGACCACAATCAGATACGCTCCCAATGCTTACACTAGAATTCCGTCGTCGCCACCTGCGCAGGCAAATGCAGCCGGCTCTTTCAATACTGTGGCTAACTCGCCACATACTGGTGGAGTTAACGTGTTGCTCACCGATGGGTCGGTTCGCTTTCTTTCAGAAAACATCAACTTTCAAAGCTACCTCCGTCTTGGAATACGGGATGACGGGAACGTTATTGGTGAGTACTGATGTCGGCTGTTTTGGCTTTTGTTCCTCAACGCTCGGCCTTGATTCGCCGAGCTGTATTGGAGCCTTCGCAATAAAGCATTTCGAACTCCGTGCTCATTGATCGTTCCGGTTTAACGCTCCGCAGTATTAATGATTGTCTAGCCGCTTCAGTACTTCTGGAAGAAGATAGAACTCATGTCTCGAAATGATTTTCTCAAGACGAAGATGTCCGGAATGTGGCGACTGGGCAGTTGGTGTGTCGCATTCGGCTTTATGTTCGGATGCGGCCATGTTCCCCATTCGGATCGGCCGTCTGGTAAAGTGATTGCCGCAGTGACTTATGGTGGGACACCAGTCACGAATGGTTTTGTGAATTTCTCCAATCCGCAGACGGGACTGGGGGCAGGTGGATTGCTGGATGCAAATGGGACGACGACCATTAATGAGGTCCCAGTGGGAGACTATGTCGTGACTGTCACGCTCCCGCCGGTATCGCAAACAGACCCGAATCCGCAGCAGCAGGAGAATCCTCAGTTACCGAAGAAGTTTCGTTCAGAATCGACAAGCACACTCAAAGCGACCGTAAAAGCAGAAACGAATGAGTTGAAGTTCGAATTGAAAGAGTAATTTTTTCGCCATGTCGCGGAGACGCATGACGGGGGGCATGTTCGCATCGCGCCAGTAGGGCGAACAGGGACCGCCCCACTTCGCTCGGCATGCTCATGCTTCTGGCGCGACATGAGCATGGGACTCAAATTTCCATCTCCGGGTAACAACGCCACCTCGCCATCAATAGACAAGGGTCTTGGAACGGATGAAGATCGCGGGCGATTGAGTTGCGAGAGCGGATAGTTAAGCAGGTCTTGTTTACAGGACGGGACTTTCGGAAGGGATGGCGTTTTTGCTTCACCCTGCATTCATCTGGCCGACGATGCCGCTGCTATGACTGCGTTTGTACTGTCTGAGGATATCGTGGTATCCGAAATCCGCGGTTCAACTCATGCATCTGGCCACCCCGCCAGCGTTTCTGTGATTCATGAATGTATAATTTCCTCATGATGGGTCTTGACGGTCGCGATTGATTATCGACAATCATTTAGTTGAACGAGCACACGAGCTTCTGGAACGCCGCATTCAGTCGAGTGTGGCACCTTCATCATTTTCTTGAAAGAAGGGGTAGTCTCATGCGTATTCTCTGTCTGTATAGGCTTGCTTCCGCAGTTGGCATCTGAAGTGTCTGCTCGATTACCGGCAGTGACTCTCGCAGATAATCCGGATCCGTTGGCAGATAATACTATGCTGGCGGTCTCTGGCCTGACGAACGATATTGTTGGGACTGTTCAGGTCGAAGTGGCGAACTGGTATGAAGGTCCGATGTCGCCCCTAATGAACTATTCGAATCGTGCAGTTGACGTTATAGGGGACGCTTTCGTTGACCTCGCCTTTAAGTTTGACGGTTACGGGACGTATCACGTAATTGCCCATTCGCAGGATTGCCTTGCGGGGGATGAAGAAGAGGGTCTTGTTTCCGCCCCCTAATAATATCTAGTTTAGCTTCACTGGTGTCCCTGTGGTGTGGTTGTCATGTTGCAATCGCTTGGTGCTGGGATGCCACGGTTCTTGCGAGGCAGCCGTCGGGAGGTTTGTCGCGTTTAGCGGCTTTCTCTTCCTTGAAAAAACCTGCTCTGACCTCAAGGGGATGTTTGTGCGCCGAGTTTTATTTGTCGCCATCATTCTTATGGCGGTCGTCGGCTTCTGGGTCTTTCGTCCGAAGCCGAAAACGCATACGCAAAAACTGGCCGAAGCGAAATTTGCGCGGCCGACGACGATTGACACACAGCTGGCAGAGGGACTTCAACTCAAGCTGGGCGATACGGACTGGCTCAATGAGACACCCACGGTTAGTTGTGGGGATCAAGTGGACATCAGTGTAACAGTGCCCAAAATTCGCTTCAATTCTCGTTTGAGCAAGGTGAATCTTCGGGTTGTGCCGCGGCTGGCCGACCGTCCCGACAGCGATTTTAGCTGGCACAGTTTTAGAACTGATACAGATCTGGGGTTGAAGGGCAATCAGTCGCTCAGGTCGTATCAGATTCGTGTTGCACCGGGAAATTACCAAGTCCGGTTTTACATTGAAATCGGACCTAGGGATCTGGAATCGGGGGAACTCCCACGCGTGTCGTATATTGGAACTGGACGCCTGATTGTCACTCCCCCCGCCGATGGTTCAGAATGCAAGGGGAGTATTCCGAATAAGAGCGGGAAAGGAACATTCTCGGTCAAAACCGGGACTTGATCATCTTTAGACTTAGCAGTCTGTTAAAAACAAACACTGATGCCAATACTCGCGAAGTAGCGGAATTCAGAATTCCCAACATTTCGAGAGTTTGCGGTTCGACATTAGTTTCGCCCATTTGTTCTCAACAGGCTGTCAGGACATGAATGAGGTGTCAAATGCTGATTCACCGGCGGAGCGCAAGTGTCGGAAGTCCGTTCGCTTGTCAAGGTTTTACGATGATCGAGGTGCTGGTCACGATCGGTATCGTCGGCACGTTGCTTTCCATCCTGATCCCCGCCGTTCAACATGCCCGGGAATCGGCACGGCGGATTGGCTGCACTTCAAATTTGCGACAGATCATTCTCGCCTATCACGAAGTGGAAGAGAGTACTGGCCGGTTTCCGGGACTCAATCGCGGGGATATCGGCCCGACGGGACTTGAGCATTGGCATATCGAAATACTGCCTTATCTCGAAGAGATCAAACCATCCGTCGACAGAAAGACCGGACAGGTACTTAGGTCTCCCGGTCCAATTGCCACATACGCCTGTCCCAGCGATCCCTATGCGCAGGGAACAGCAGGAGCATTGGAATCCAGCTATTACCCTAACGTAGGACGAAGTCGGGAAATTCGAGATGGGTTCTATAAGACTCAGGAGGGCGGTCCCATACGTGCGGCGGATGTCACCGACGGTCTTTCGAATACCGCAGCGTTAAGCGAGCATCTCGCGCTTCCTGGGGGAGAATACACGGCTCGTCAAGAAAATCGATTCGATGACCCGATTTTCGCACGCAGGATTGTTCGCAAATTCTCCACGACCACAGGCGACCTGAACACCTTCGCGGATCAATGTCAGACCCAATCAGACGTGCCCCTGGTCGCCGTTTATAGCGCTGGCCAATATGATCATGTACAGACGCCAAATAAACACAGTTGTTGGAATCGGGCTGACGGCGCCCCAATTTTAATGACACTGGCTGCGTCCAGCATGCATGGCGGCGGTGTCAACGTTGCCATGGGAGACGGAGCGGTGCGCTTCGTCAGCGATTCGATCGACCGCCACATCTGGCGAGCCCTAGGGAGCCGGAATGGATCAGAAAGAATCGAAGATCTTTCATTTTAAGCCCGGGGTTCCAAGGAGAGGTCAGGGCTTGCGTTTTTGCTTCACCCAGCATTTATCCTGCCGACACTGCCGCAATAATTTCATCCGTACTTCTCGTAGAGGTACAGCACTCGGCGATACATCTCTTCTGGCGGGGTGGCATGTAACGCCGTCCACGAATTTATCCTGTGTTTTCTGTGGTGAGCTGTTGTCCTCCTTTGTTTCGAAGTTGTTCCGTCAGCGTGCGGAGTCGTGGCGGACTGGTTGGAGGATCATGCTTCTGACGTGGCCAGCTGCGGCTGTGTTTGCTGCGGTGACGGACATAGCAATCACGAATTGCTAATCCGAGTTCCTGTAGCCAGGATGTGACCTTAAATGGGCTGTGAAGCACGCGACGCAATATGCGGCGGGTCCTGGTTCTCGCATGAGCTGGAGACCACAGTTGCAGATCGACTTTCGATTTCACAAGCTCACGATAGCTTAGCAGTTGCTGTATCCAGAACCCGAGCATGGTGCTGATCTGCTCCGCCAGCACAGTCCGGGGAACCCGGCTTCTCCAGCGGGAGCGTTCGCAGGTCTGCTTGAGGCTGCGGAACAGCACTTCGATTTTCCAGCGCTGCTGGTAGAAGCAGCCAGCCTGTTTGCGGGTCAGGCGTTCTGGCTCCAGGACATTCGTGACCAGGTAGATCGTCCGGTTCCGCTTCTTCAGGGCAATCAGGCGAAGTGGCAGTGGCGGATGAGTACGCAAATGAGAGGGCCAGAGCCAGACGATCTGACCTTCGCGAAACATCCTGGTTCCCCACCGTTCTGCCAGCAATGTGATGTTCCCTCCGACTCGCAACAAGAACGAAACCCCGGAATTCATCAGGCGGACGCAGAGTTCGTAACCGATCAGACCGGCGTCGGCGACAACCAGACTCCGCGGCGGAAGATCCCGGGACATCTCCTCCAGATGACGTCGTTCACTCGCTGTCCCCGGCCCCAAACGGAAGTCCCAGAGTGCATTCGTGCCCAGATGCAACAACGCGGTCTGAAAGACCTGCGGAGCGGTTTTCACCTTGCCGGCCCGTTTGAGTTCGAGTTCATTCTCCTCCGTTCGGGGAGCCTCAAAACGTGATCCATCGGCAGCGAAGACCACCCCGTCGGACGTCTTCCAGCGCTCCCCGGCCAATCGCTGCACTTCGCCTTGCAGGTGTGTGATCAGAGGAGAGAGCATCCGCGGCATCCACCGGGCGAGCGCTTCCGCATATCCGGTATAGGAAGCAGGGATAAAACGGGAATTGAGCATGCTTGCTAATAACTCACGCACCGCTTCAAACCGGGATGTTAATAAGTTCTCTTCCCGCCAGCTCATTAGGGCCGATGCCAGTAACAGACGCTCTGGAGTCCACCAGGTATTTCCATGCACAGCAAAGTCGACAAACACACGGGAAGGGATCAGCGATTCGATCGCCTCAGGGATCGTTTGCGAGTATGCTGCAGTCACTGGCCTCCGTGCCATGTTCGAGTCTCCTGTTTCGGGCTGAGTGTGGTAACCCAATCCGTACTTGAGACTCGAACTTTCTGGCAAGACCAGACTTACGCCAAACTCAACGCCACATCAAATTCGTGGACGGCGTTAGGTGGCATGTTCGCATCGCGCCAGCAGGGCGAACATGGATCGACCCACTTCGCTCGGCATGCTCATGCTGCTGGCGCGACATGAGCATGGCACACAAATTTGCATCTCCAGGTAACAATGCCACCCTGCCACCCGGCGCCCCAGCCACCCCGCCATGGCACACAAATTTCCAAGTCAGGGTAACAATGCTATCCCGCCACTCAAATCAAACTGCGTCAATCATTTCTGAATGGTCTCCCTCGGCGATAATCCTTTTTTTGTCCAGATATCAGGATTAAATTGCACTGAAAAGTCAGGTTTCTCTAGCTCCAGTATCACTAAGTTTAAGTCATCCCTTGTCTCGACATCTTTCATGAATGATGTGTACATCTTGACTTTGCTGGGAATCCAATTGTCAGCTGCCACGTCGTCGAACGTCGACTCTGCAACATATTGAAAGATCAGTTTCCCTTTGTTGTTATCGTCGAAGATTGATTTCACATACTTAAACACACGAAATGGAGGACGATCGTCCATTTCGAACCGAATTCTTTGCGAAAACCTATCGGTTAGCTCAATTGAAACGGAGCCTCTGCCGCTTTGGTCGGACATCGGTCGCAGTTCAATGTCCTTAGCTGAGTGGAATGCCAAGTTTTCATGTAGTGTCAAGTCGCTGTACAACCCCGTAGAGATCCCAATAGACCGTGGATCGAATATCACGAATTGTGCAGTACGCTCGCTAGGGGAAATTGAGGTCGTCTGGCCACGTCCGTCGTAACAATGCAATTTCTTTCCGTCGAACACTACTACCGCACCCTGTGGTCTCGAGGGAGTTATTCGATATTTCTCCCCTTCGGATTCAATAACTAAATCACAGTTCCAGAATGATCCGACTTCAGGACTTGTGACCTTACCCTTTAATAAAAATGGGCGGGTTGATAGGCGTGAGGCCTCAAGTTGGCGTAGAATCGCGACAGCTTGTGAGGAAGAGGTTTCATCGCCCTTGATGATGCCGTCCTCGAATATCTCTACCAGAAAAAATGCCAGAGTTACGCAAAAGATCCTTCGAATCATCTGTAGCCTCCTAGATCAGCAGATCTGTTCAACATCGGAAACTTGAACTGTCAACGTCTATCAACATTTACTAAGAGCGTCCAGACAAAACTAATGTTGGCGAGATTTGAGGAAATGGAGAAGCGACTGTAAAGCAGGCTCCCGCATGCCTTGAGGTGTGAGCGAAATCGCGTTGAGGTGGTTTCAAAACCGACTGCTGCATGGATTTGGGAGGGCGAAGCTCCTGCTGAGCCGCATGAGTGACGATGCGGTTCGGCAGGAGCCTCGCCTTCCCGGTTGTGAAACGACTTCTTATTTCCCATTCACTGTAATTGGCCTTTGTGACTGAAAATACGGTGTTGGCGGGGTGGCATGTTCGCATCGCGCAAGCAGGGCGAACATGGACCGACCCACTTCGCTCGGCATGCTCATGCTGCTGGCGCGACATGAGCATGGCACACAAATTTCCATCTCCGGGTAACAATGCCACCTCGGCACTTGGCGATGCATCTTTTCTGGAATTGCTCTACAGTTGGCTTTGGTCGTAGCGCGATGCAATGATCTGTCCGAGGAGACGCACGAAGCCTTCGTCGAAGCGGCAGGTGACGCGACAGCCGCTATCGGTTGGGCGGACTTCGATTCGCAGGGCGTCATCTTCTGGCTTCATGGCCCCATTCATGACTTCGAGTCGTCGTGCTTCTCTCGGCGACCTCCCTTCTCCGGTGATCTTCAACCAGGGAACGGTTCGCAAGATCAGCTGGAATGGCGCAGATGACGTTGTTCCTGCTGCGGCGCGATTCGTTTCCATCTTGTCGATGGCAGACTCCAGTGATGGGAGGGTTCCCCCGCAACCGAGTCCAATCCACAACACGTTGTTGCTGACGGCGAAGTAGATGTCCGGAGCTCCACCATAAATTTTCTGGACATTCGCAGGTGGGGCTCCTAGACGTAAGCGGCTGAATTTGACGCTGTTGTATTGGTGAACGTCCATTTCGATTTGGACTTTGTCGCTGTGCTCGGCCATCGTTAGAGCGGCATCGCGAATGGCACTATCCAGCGTTTCTGCACCAACGACCTTAAGGCCGTAGAGCAGAACGAACTCGTTATCTCGATAAGGAATGAACTGGGAAATCATGTCGATGTGACCGGCCTCGACCGTCGACTGTAATGTTTTGAAAAGACTGTCAACAGATGCCGTACTGTCTGCGGGGAGTTTTGAATTCAGTCCAAGACGCCCTGCTTCAAGATATCCGTTGAGTGCAGTCTGCTCGCGCTTGTCTGCATTCCACGATGCAGAAATCTGAAGCGGATGACGGTCGCCCAGTAACGGGGTGAAGATTGAAGGTGTTCCGGAGATGCTGGCGAGATACTTTGCGAACTGGCTGTTGTCTGCCGCATCAATTTTGAGTTCAAGCACCGCCTTGCGTCCATCTTCAGCAGAGTCGATGCCGATCGTCAGTTCTTCTCCGTCTTTGATCAGTTGTTCAACGAACTGCATTGAACTCACGCCACTGGCGCGACGAGCTTGATAAGAGGCGTCGGATTCGTGATCACGTTGTTGCATCTGCGCTGCTGATTGCTGCGCGAGATAGCTGGCAAACACTCCGCGCATCAACGGCGGAATGCTACGCAAAATCAAAGAAAATGAGACGTCGTATCGGGCTCCCAAGGCCCCTACGACTTTCTCTGGATTCGGGATGGTGACTTTATCAAAGAAGTCACTCTGCCCATCGACAAACAGTGCGTAGTTGTCTCGCAGTATAAATTGCGATGCAGGATTATCTGGTTTTCCGATTACGTAGTGTCCCTCGCCTTTGGGGCTGACCGGTTCCCCTGTCAGTTGGAGCGTCGCCACAAATTCATCTTCCTTCTCAACGGGAAGAAACGGGACGAAGACCGGCTGGGGCGGCAGGCCGGCACTCAGGAAGACCATGATTCCGATATTGCGCTCACGATCAACCCCTTTCAGGTCGCCAGCAGTTGACCCGATGAACCCGAGAATGACTTCGGACATATCCGGACGTCCGGCGATCTCGAACATTCGGGTCAGGTCATTCAGTCCCCTTTCGACGCTGCCGAAATTCCAGATGCCGATCGGTTCGATTGTGGGACGAACAACGGCATCCTGAGCATCAGCGCTGGAACAAAGCAGGATGAACGACAAAACTAGATGGGCCAGCCGCGATTTGAGTCGCATAAAGTCGCCGTTTCGCAACTAAAGTGCATGTGATTGAGGACGCCTGCAAATGCAGATCCTGAGATTCTCTGTTCAAAGCGAAGCTTGATTCGATTCCGACAAGTGCGATCGATACCGTAGAAGACTCAGTGCGTTACAGGACGGATTCGTGAATGGCACTTCACAACTCGTTTGACTTACGCTGCCATGACTGAGTTCGTTGGGCAACTTCGCGAAGGAATGAAGGTATCGCTCCCCGATCATACCCTGAATCAGGTAGAACGGTGTCATTGAGCTGTTAGCGGGATGACAGAATTTTCATGAACTCTTCGATGCGGTACTGCGCTTCGCACAAAGAATTCAACACCGATGTTGTCTACGAATCGAGAACGTTGACTGCGAGTCATGCGGTTCGCAACAACCGCCTGAAAGAGAGATAGGAAAGCAAAGAAATGGGCAGCCACATTAAGCCGACTGCCCTCTTACTGTATTTTCGTTAATGCATTCTTGCCTGATCGTCAGGATCGCCGAATCACGATTCTGTGACTTCGAGATCTCCAACCGGCAGGCATGCCAGCGAGGACATAAGCCCCTGTGATTCACAGTGTGACAAATAGGATGCAGGGAGCTTTTCCATTGATGGAGCATCCCATTCGAGGATGACCTTCATCTTTGCACCTGTCCCGGTTGTCTCCATAACCTGACCGGTCCATCCTGCAATGGATAAATCTTCGAACTCCGGCATCGAAATACCTTCGTTCACTTTGACCCTGACACCGGCACTCGGTTTGGGACTTTTTCCCCTCGCCATTTCTGATCCTGCGGCATCTTACCGCGACTGTAGCCTCAATCTAATCCATACGACCAGAATTAACACCTTAACGACTGTGTAAACTCCGCGTCAAACGCCCTTCTGGTAATCCCGTCGATCTCATACAAAATTCACCAAAGTTGTTGTCTACAAAAGATATTTCAGCATTCTAATGAAGTGAATTTGAATTCGTACGCTCAGTTCTTCATGACTGCAACGCTCTTTACCGTCTGAGCAGATTGAATCTCGATCTGTCGCTTCTGAAACTCAGGAAACAGCTTGGAATCGACGACGCAACGGAATCCGTTGTGATAACGGCTTGAGGCCAGATCCCCTCGTCCACGTGCTCGCGTGCGATAGCCTGTGCAGTTGTTGACATTGCAGAGGAAGGAACCGCCGCGTTGAACTCGCAAAACTGTCCCTGGCATTTCCGGGTCGAAACTCACCAACGGGCCTTTTGGGTTTCGTCTTGGTGAGTGCAGATAATAGTCTGCTGCATAGAGGTCGGAGCACCATTCCCAGACGTTCCCGGCGAGGTCGTAGAGTCCGAGCTGATTTGGCGGAAATGATTTGACGGGAGACGTTCCCAGATAGCCGTCTTCATTCTTTCGTTCAGTTGGAAACTCTCCCTGCCAGTAGTTCGCCTGATGCTTCCCATTCAGGAGGATCTCTTCTCCCCAAGGGAACAGCGTTTCTTTTCCGCCACTGCGTGAAGCGTATTCGAACTCAGCTTCGGTTGGCAGGCGTTTCCCGGCCCATTCGCAATAGGCAACTGCATCCTCCCAGGCGATATGCACAACCGGATGGTCCATACGACCTTCGATGTTGGAATCAGGACCATCAGGATGGCGCCAGTCCGCGCCATCCACAATCTTCCAAACCTGATGCTCCCAGCCGGGGAGATTTGTGACGAGTTGAGCCCGATTAAAGTCAGGATTGAAGCACATCGATCCCGGTGGAATGACATTTCCGTTGAACTCGCTGATGTCGGCTCCCCGATCGGCGAAGTCCTGTTTTGTCAGTTGGCGTTCGGCAAAGGTTTTGTAGCGAGTCTGGTCGACGAATTTTGAAAACTCGCGATTCGTGACTGGCGTACTGTCCATCCAGAAACCGTCGAGTTCGACGTCATGTGCAGGGTATTCATCGGCTTTGATTCGGAGTGGATTTGGAGCGCCGGGAGGAACTAACTCGTTCGTTCCCATTTTGAATTGGCCGCCGGAAATCCAGATCATGCCATCAGGAGTTTTCCCGGGTTCCTTAGTGATGAGGCCGGATTTTGACGTGGTCAAGTCCGTGGGAACCAACACCGCCGCCAGCAGTAATGCAAACAGCCCCAAGCCGACGCCGAGGATCAGAGAGAATTGTCGTGTCATCGTCAGTAACGTTTCTGTTCCGTTCTGTCAGGCAGTTTTCTGCCATGCGGATGCGACTCCAACGATGATTTTACCGTTTAGAGAGAGGTTCGTCTTCTGTACACCTGAATTACGAGAGAACAGCAACGAGATTATCTCGTCAGCATGCGAGCGAATGTCACTTCGAACGCAGGAAATCTGCGATATCTCAAATGGTGAACACGTGATTCACGATTGCTGAAACTTATTGACGATGAGAGCGACAGTTCGTGCTGTTGCTCCCTGTTGGGCGAGCACGACTTCGCGAGCTCGGTGTCCCAGTGTTTCCGCTTGTTGGCGATCGTTCAGCATCGAGCGAACGAACGTTTTCAGTTCTTCTGGCGATCGAGTGCGAACCGTGGCTTGATGCTGTTCAAGCAGTTCAACAACCTGTCGGAAGTTTGACGTGTTGGGGCCATAGCAGACAGCTGCACCATAGGCCGCAGGTTCCAGCATGTTCTGCCCTCCCCGATTGCCAAAACTTCCTCCGACAAAAGCGACGTCGGCAAGTCCCCAGCATGCCCCGAGTTCACCGACGGTATCCAGTAAGACAACGGATCGTGGTGTTGAAGGAGTCAGCGCTTTTTGAACAGACCGACGCAGGAGTGGAAAGCTTCGGTCCTGAATCAGTCGAGCGATGGAGTCGCCACGTTCAGGGTGTCTTGGAACAATGATCAGACGGAGCTTCGGGAACTCATCGAGGAGTTCCGCATACACATTCAGAGCGATCTCTTCTTCCGGTTCCTGAGTACTGCCTGCAATGAAGACCTGTTCGTCCGGTTGGATCTGCATCCACTGTCGAAGTGCAATCGTGCGTTCATTCTGCCGGTCGGTGACGACACCATCAAATTTGATCGAGCCTGTGGCGACTGTGCTTTCCGGAGGGGCGCCGAGAGCGAGGAATCGCTTCTGATATTCTTCAGATTGGACTGCGATCAGCGAGAATCGCGCCAGCAGGTGGCTAACAAGGAAACGAATACGATGGTAACCGCTAAAGCTCTTGGCGCTGAGTCGTCCATTGATCAGTAGGAGTGGAATCCGACGTCGGGAGGCGATGCGGATCAGATTCGGCCAAAGCTCAAGTTCCACCAGCACCAGATAATCTGGTTGAACTCGCTTCAACGCGTTCTTCACTGCCCAGCTGAAGTCCAGAGGGAAGTAAGCAACCTGACAGTCCGTCAGCTTCTCAGTCGCGACTGCAAATCCGGTGTCAGTTGTTGTTGTGACAAGGATCCGCAGGCCGTTGGGACATGCTTCTTTCAGCCCGGCGATCACCTGTCTGAGCTGCAAAACTTCTCCAACACTAACTGCATGAAGCCAGATCAGCGGAGTTGAAAAGTCGGTGCGTTCAGGGAGGCGTCCCCAGAATTTCTGATCGAATCCTTTCCGGTATTTTCCTGTGCGAATGCGTTTCCAAAGTATCAGCGGGCTCAGCAGCAAGATGAGCATTCCGTAACACAGATTGAAAAACAGACTCAGCACAAATTCTTACCGCCGGACCGTAGGGCTTCTTAAAGGGATTTGCTGCAATTGTTTGCTCTGGCACGAGGCATTGAAATCCCGGTGTCCCGCTGTGGGACACCGGTTTCAGAATGCAACAAAAAACTCATGCTTAGCAGAAGTCTTGCGTGAGCGGCTTAATGACCAGATCTGGAACGTGTGCCCGAGGTGGCAACTGAGCCAGCGTCAGGATCATAGCGGCGATGTCAGATGGCTGCAGAATCGTTGCCCGATGCTCTGCACTGACAGGGACTGGTCGTGCATCGAGGATTGGAGTTTCGACTTCCCCTGGATACACGTTGGTGACGCGAATTCCGTTCTTGCTCTCTTCAAGTCCAACGCAGGTTCCCAGAACGGTCATCGCGAACTTTGAAGCGCTGTATGCGACCCCGCCAAGGATGCTGGCTCGCAAGCCGGCGATCGATGAAATGTTGATGATCAGGCCATCTTTGCGTTGGCGCATCTGAGGAAGAACAGCATGGATCGTGTTGAAGGCCGCTGTTGCATTGACCTGCATCAGCTTATCCCAGTCCGCAGGATCAAGAACTTCCATTCGACGGTTTGGAATGTTGATCCCGGCACTGTTCAGAAGGATGTCAATCGATCCCAGTGATTCGGTCGCCCATTCGATCAGTGCATTTGCTTCTTCGCGAACGGAGACGTCCGCTGCCCGATAGATGATCTTGGGTTCACCAGTGAATTGTTTGGCGACTGCCTGAAGTTTGTCTTCACGACGGCCGGCGATCGCAACTCTGAATCCGGCGGCGGCGAATGCCAATGCACACCCTGCCCCAATTCCAGTGCCTCCACCTGTAATGAGAACAGTTTTTCCAGCCAGTGACATGAAAAATCCTTCAGTACATCTATGGTTTTATTTGGAGATTGAGTCTCGGTGTGTCAATGTAACGAAGGACTGGTTATCTTGCATCGTCAGATGGAAACTCAGGGGAAAGTGGGACTTTCTCGCGAACAATGCCTGTGTGATCAGCGCTGACCGGGCCGGGACATCCTTGATGTCTGGCCTGATATCGGGGGAAGTTTCTCATCGTGTCTTTCAGTTCTTTCTAATTTCATGCCACGTCTTTTTGCGACCACTGTTGTTCAGGAACTGACGAACGCTGGCTTCCTGGCGTATTGGGCGGGTGGGTGTGTTCGCGATTTTCTGCGCGGTGTCGAACCCCATGACTATGATGTGGCCACAAATGCGCGTCCGGAGCAGGTGCGAGAGCTCTTTGGAAGGAACCGGACGCTTGCAGTAGGGGAAAGTTTTGGGGTCGTGATCGTTCTGGGCCCCAAAGGGACCGGCATCTCTGTTGAAGTGGCGACGTTTCGTCAGGATGGGACGTATCTGGATGGGCGGAGGCCGGACCATGTTGAGTTCTGTGGACCTGAGGATGACGCACAACGCCGCGATTTCACCATTAACGGGCTCTTCTTCAATCCTCTGACTGAAACCGTACACGACTATGTTGGCGGACAGGCAGATCTCGAACGAAAGATCATTCGTGCCATCGGGAACCCTCAGGATCGGATGACCGAAGATAAGCTGCGAATGCTTCGGGCGGTCCGCTTCACTGCGATCCTTAATTTTCAACTCGATGAAGCGACGGCTCAGGCAATTCAGGGAATGGCCGATCAGGTCACTGTGGTCAGCGCGGAACGAATTGCTCAAGAGTTTCGCAAAATGTTGCCGCACGTTCATCGTGCATTGGCCGTGAATCTCTGTTCCGAACTGGGACTCATGCCGTATGTGATGCCAGAGGTTTATCGTTGCTCAATCGAGAATCGTCCTGACCGTTGGGCGGAGATTCTCCAGATTCTTCGCGAACTGATCACAGACGATTTCACAACCGTGATGGCGGCTCTGCTGCGGGACACGCAGGTCCTGGCAGACAAGAAGAACCGTGGAACCATTCCTGCTGGAACCGTGAGTTCCGCATGTAATCGGCTGAAGCTCTCGAATCAGGAAACAACTCGCATCTGCTGGCTGACGTCCAACAAGTATGCGTTAGAAACGTTGTTCGAGCAGCCGATCAGTGCGTTGAAGCGTTTTGCTTCTCAGAGTGGTTTTGGCGAGTTGTTTCATTTGGAACGAACCGCAGCGAGGGTTGAAGGGCGAAGCGACGAGCCGTACGCCTGGATCGAAGCTCGGTTGCAAGAGATTCCTGTCGAAGAACTGGATCCCCCTCCTCTGCTAACAGGCGACGATCTGATTCGACATGGGTTCAAGGCAGGTCCTCGCTTCAAAGACCTGTTGGATTCTGTTCGTGATGCCCAATTGAATGGGCAACTGCACTCCACGGATGACGCCATTGCCTGGCTTCTCTCTGCGCAGAAGTAAGTAAATCTGCTCATCAGTTATCGGGTCCGCCCCGGGGTGGCGTCGGTACTCGCAGTAGTTGCGTGACTTTTCTCATCAGGTAATCCAGAGGGTTACTGCGGATTGATCCTGAAGACAGTGGTGTACTTGGATGTGTTGGTGGATTGACGCAATTAATTTGTTGAATGCGTTCTTAGTTTGAAATAGGTTTGAGTGATGTTCGTTATGAACTAAGTTCGCTTATTGAGATTCAATTCTAATACTGTTTCATATCAATATCGATATTCAGCTTTAAGTGTGCGCTCTTGCACTCTTAGTTCCACTCTACTTTGCGAACATTTCATGATCGTGTGTTGATTAGTTTGATATCTCCATTCATGAGGATGAACTCTTTTCGGCTCCAGGGTTCGTTGTTGTATCGCTCAAAACAGTCCTTTGCTGGCTGGCTTCGAGTCAGTTCTGGAAATGGTGTTGACTTTCATTTGTTCCGGTTCATTCTTCGATACTTGTAAAGGGTACTGAAATGAAGATCTGTCAGGCAGGAATATATGCGAGGGGACATTGTAGAGTAAGACGACAAGGGTTTACTCTGATTGAACTGTTGGTGGTGATTGCGATCATTGCCGTCTTGATAGCGTTGCTTCTCCCAGCGGTTCAGCAGGCGAGAGAGGCTGCTCGTCGGAGTCAGTGCAAAAATAATATGAAGCAGCTTGGACTTGCGCTTCATAATTATCACGACGTACACCTGATGTTTCCAATAGGATCGCGTTCGGCGACAGTGGCACCGGCAAACAGTCGTGGTTGCAATTGGCGAGTTTCTATTCTGCCTTATCTTGAACAGGCGGCTGTCTATAATCAGTTGGACTTTAATGGGGCAAGTTTTTCCGGAGCGTCAACGAACTTCGTTGGAAATGAAGTGCTGCGAGGGTTTGTTGTGTCGGCGTTTAAGTGCCCTTCGAGCCCGATTGAAGCGTTTGTCGATGAACCAACAAGTGGAAATACAAATCGAAGCCAGATGCATGAGTATGTAGGGATCTCAGGTGCAACGCCGGATCCGTTGGGGCGTACAACTGTTTGTAAACAGAGTGGTCGCGGAATCGTCTGTGGGAATGGGATTCTGTTGCCGAACGAAAGTAGAGGAATACACCATATTGTTGATGGGACTTCCAATACGATTGTGATTGCGGAACAGTCTGGTCGTGTAAACGGAGAAGTGTTGAGGGCAAATTATTCTGGGGGATGGACTGGAACCGCTGCAGACAGTCTCATTCTGTATCGAGTGAGTACGATGCCGGCCGGTAATAACTATTATCACACAGGGTTGACGGTAGTTCGTCAGGCGATTAACGCTAAGGATAAGTTGGCGCAGGCAAGTAGTGCGACTTATGAGACAAACACGATTGTGAACTCATTTCATACAGGTGGAGTTCATGCTCTGTTTGCTGATGGAAGTGTTCGATTTGTCAGTGACAATATTGATATGGACACCTACCGTCGCGCCAGCGTTGCTGATGATGGCCAAGTTGTGGGCGAATGGTAAGCGGCGGCAAGGAGCTCCTGCGGACTCGTGCATCCATTTACTGTCTGCTTAATAACAATCGATCCTTCATTGACTCCTGTTTCGTTGGTCGTGCTGCACGCTGGACGTAACAGGTGTGTATCGAAGATTACACACATAGAATAGAGGCGAATTGCCGATGGTGATTCAATTGATATCTCGAAAGTGGCTACCTGGACTTTCGCTCCTTGGGCTTCTCGTGATCGTTGGTTGCGGATCTTCCCAGCCTGATGTTGTGGTTGGAACAATATCCGGAACGGTGAAGCTCAAGGGGACGCCGATGAAGCAGGGAGTCATTCGCTTTGTGAATAGCGGAAGTGGTTCAGAAGCAAACGCGGAACTCTCGGAGTCTGGGCAGTATCGTATTGAAGTTCCCATTGCGACTGGGGAATACCAAGTCAGCTTTGGCCCTCCTTTACTTCCGCCGCCAGATCAGATGGCGAGTGCAAAGCCGGTGTTGGTGAATATCCCAGGGAAGTATCAGGATCCGACGACCAGTGGGTTCAGCGCAACCATCAAAGAGGGGGAGAATCAACACGATTTTGAATTGAAGTAGGTTTCTATGTTGGAGCGATCGTGTGACGGCGTTAGTGTCATTCCAAATTTGCACTTCAACGCATGAACTCTCATTCAATTCGGTCGAGTTGCATCTTCGTCGATGGGCCTTTGGTAGAAGTCGTCTTCCTCTGAATGGCGACTGTGAACCGGGAGAATGATTTCCGAACTTGCAGGCTTTGAATGTTCGATGCCTGCAAGTGTCAGGAAGTTTCTGAGAAGCAGATGCCCGGATTCGGTAAGAATCGATTCCGGGTGGAACTGGACTCCGTAGACCGGCCAGTCTGAGTGCTCGAGTCCCATGATGACTCCATCTGCAGTTGCGGCTGTGATGTTGAGTGACTTTGGAAGTGACTCTCGTTCAATGACTAAAGAATGGTATCTGGCAACCTGCAGCGGTGATTCACAGCCCTCGAAGATCCCTTGCTGGCTGTGTGCAATGGATGAGGCCCGACCGTGCATGGGTTCCGGTGCTCGTACTACCTTCCCTCCAAATGCCTGACCGATTGCCTGGTGCCCGAGGCAAACTCCAAGGAGCGGAATTCTGCCTGAAACAGCAGCGATGAGATCCAGACAGATTCCGGCTTGATCGGGAGCGCATGGCCCTGGGGAGAGAACGATCGCCTGAGGGGGATTGTCGAGTATTTCGGCGACCGAGATAGCGTCGTTTCGCCGGACTTCTGTCGAGACGCCCAACTCTTGCAGGTATCTTGCCAGGTTGAAGACAAAACTGTCGTAATTATCAATCAGAAGAACCGTCGCCGGCATAACACTTTATCCACGAGCAATCTGCTCTGCACTGCGTTTCGCTCCGTCTTGAAATGGGAACTTGCCGCAGTGAACTCTCGACATTCGGAAGCAGACACTGTACATCTCAGACCTGACCGGATGCCAGACCAGAGTCAATTGTTCGCCCTGCAATGCAGGGTTGGGCAGTCGGTGAATGAGCAGCTTCATTCACAGGTGGGCAGATTTTCATCGTAACGTCGAAGTGGGTGACAAGGTGTCTGAGATTTCTCCCTGGAATGATCCTCGCTGGATTGCTCACACACAATTGCTGTTGAATTCTTACCAGCGATTACTGAAGACCGACTTGATTTCCCGGGAGGGTTCAGAACTGGAGCAGGCTCAGCGTCTGTACGAAGTGCCATTTGTCGTTGTTTCGCACGGAACCCAGGCCGATCCTGTGTTGAACTATGGAAATCAGACGGCTCTGAAGCTCTGGGAAATGGATCTCGAATCTTTTACGAGCACGCCATCCCGATTTACCGCTGAGCCACTTCATCGTGATGAACGAGCACGATTGCTGGAGCGAACGACACGTGATGGATATGTGGACGATTATTCTGGAATTCGCGTCAGCAAGTCAGGCAAACGTTTTCGGATCGCTCAGGCGATTGTTTGGAATTTGACTGATGATGAAGGAAAATACGCCGGTCAGGCGGCCACATTTTCTCAGTGGGAACCCCTGCCGGCGTAATCAATTCAGAAAGCGTTGTCAGGCGGCTTCGCAAGGGAGCGGCTCGAAAGCGAGTCTCAGCTTCCGAGTGCCCTCGGTTTCGCCCTTGTCTGTCTGGTCTTAGTTGTTGACCCAGGCGTCGAAAACGCGAACCTGCTTCCAGTTGGGGCTGAAAGTGGCGATGAACTTATTGTGTTCTTCGTTGACCTGATACACGTCGTGAGCTTCTTTGTCTGAGAAGAAGACGTGCAGCACGACATCGTTCATTCGGTCATTGACTGGTCTGGTGAACTCGTTCGCCAGTGTTCCTGCAGCGAAGTAAACAACCCCGGGATGGTTTTTCAGATACTGGTGGCAGCCATCCACGAGCTGCTGAATCGCGGTTGGAGAGTCATCCAGCAGTGTGAAATAGACAGTATGTGAAAGCATGTTGTTGACTCACCTTCTGGGTATGAACTGACTTGAATCCTGATTTGACATCAATGCGATACGCTGCCACTGATTGATGCAAACTGGACTATAACGCATCCGCCCAATCTCTGGTGTTTCCCTGAAGGAAAAATCAGGCATTTGCAAACCTGATTGATCTCGGCACAGGCCTCTAGCAGCTGTCACGCTCCCCTTTGCCCCAGGGCGAGACAGGGTGGGTTCTTACCTGCTCTTAACAACAGTGGACTTCGGACGTTTCTCTAAAATCCGCCGGTCCCAGAGTTCGGGTTCTTGCTCGGACTTGGTTGAGCTGATGGAGGTGGCGCAATCGACGTCGGGGTAGCCTGTGTAGCCGCTGTTCCTCCAGCTGCATACTGCTGACGCCGGGTTCCGTAGCGAATCGGGAACGATGACCAGATTTGCATCGTTTTCAGGTTGGCTGGATTGCTGGGGTATTCTGCCCCATCAAAGATGACAGGTCGACCATCTGCTCGTGTGCGGCTCAATGAATTTTCAGACGCGTACTGAGCGAATCCGAGCCATTGACGGTCCGGAGCCATTCCGAAGAGGTTGTGGCTTTCGGCTGTGAACCCAAGAAACTCACGAGGCAATGGGGCGATGTGCAGACTGAAGTAAACAAGCCCGATGAATGTGTATGCGGTCAGAACGCCAAAGGCCCATTTCGATCCCTGATAGATCGGGCCGATCATTTCTGCGTACGTTGGAATCAACTGTTCTCCGAGCATTCGGAGGAGGAATAGCGTCAGCGAAAGGATGCTCCAGAAGCTGATGATATCCCAGCGAACCTGCCATTCAGGTGGCAGCAGGACCGCCGTACTGAGGGTATTCGAGAGTGGCTCGAAGAAGTTGATGGCAATGAGGCCAGAGATGATCAGTGCGACAAACGTGATCCCTGCCCCGGTCGGACCGTCTGTTGCGACGAGCCAGACAACCAGTGCCATCACCAAAAACATCAGGATGTCAATCACAACGGCCCCTGCCGAAATAAACGGCGATTCGCTGTCGATGTCAGTAAATCGCCGGAGCAGGAATGTTTGCTGGTGCTCGAATATGCACGCCGCTTAGAGCACTGAGCTCATAGATTGCCCCGGCAGTTCAGTCGATTCATCAAAATTGGAATCGATTTTCCAGACAGGGTCAACGTACGCAAGGGAAGATCGTGAAATCGTTTGGTGTTTTCTTTGAATGGACACCATGCTGCAATCGACCAATTCCCCCTAAACATCGTCGCCGGAGACACGAGACCGCAAGCGATCTTCGCCTACGCAACGACGCATTCTTCTTGAAACGAAGGAGCCAGATCGAACTCAGGGACTGACTCTTCTTCGAAGTTTGAGGCGTTTGTGAGGTTGGCAACCTGTTTCAGCAGTCGTCGGCCTTCTGGGGAAACCCGATAAGTCAATCCGCCTTGCCCATCTTCCATCTGAAAATGAAGCCACCCATAGGCGATCAGTTGTCCGTGAATCGATGGGAGAGTGTCGGAAGAGACCCCTGGAACTGAATAAAGCCGCCCAAACCAGCGTGGCCCAGTGTCAGGTGCTGCTTCCGAGGGGATGGGGGCCGCTGCTGCGAGTTGCAGGTAGGCTTCGAGGACCTGTTGCCAGGTGATGTGGTTTGCCAGGATCTGAAGATCTGATTCGTCCATACTCGCCAATATCGGATCGCCATCTGGAGTTCTGGATCTGGACTGCAGAGGACAATCTGGCGATAGTGAAATGCTCGCTTCGGTCGCCTCATAGCCTGAATAAACGGCAATGTTTTCCTGACTGATTCGCTGGAATAAATGTCGTAACACTTTTCTCTAATTGGCGTTGTCGTCGCGGTACGGGTTTATGGATTCCATTTTCGAAGTCCCATCTTCGCTCAGAGTGATTGCGTGATCGGGGACCGTCTCCGGTGGCGAGTTCGTAGAATTCTCCGTTCGTATCGATCATTGAATATTGCTACACTCCCATTTGCGAAGTGAAGCAAGAGTTGGTCGTTCTCACGCCAAATCTCGTTCGCCTCTCTGGCCGCTATTGATCACCCTCCCTTTGCATTCGATGATTCTCGACTAGCACTGCGACGGCATTTTTTGATTGTCCTATCATGCTGACACACGGATTCCTCGGTTACGACGCTTCATTCATGCTGGACTTCGTCGTCACAGCATTGATCGCGATTGTGCCGTTGCAGCTGTACAGTCTGTACCTCGTCAAGTATCGCAGGCAGTACCTTCTTCATCGCAACCTTCAGATTCTGCTGGGGGCGACTCTGCTGGTTGCTGTGACAGCGTTTGAAGTCGATATGCAGTGGGTGCACGGTGGTTGGCAAAACATTGTGAATAAGAATCCGGAATCGCCACGCTTGAGTGACGATGCGTTTTCTCACGTGTCGAATGTGTTGCGGATCCATCTGGTTTTCGCGATTTCAACGCCCTTCCTTTGGGCCGCGACACTGTTTCATGCATTGAGACGCTTTCCCAATCCACCAGTTCCCGGGCAACCCAGCCGCCTGCACAAAACGTTAGGCTGGCTCTCGGTCATTGACATCGTCGGGACATCAGTGACGGGTCTGTGGTTCTACTATGTGGCCTTTATGGCTGTTTAGAACTCCGAGTTATTGCCCGTCTGACGAATCTGATCATTTTCGACCTGAAGAGAATGATGAGAGCGTGAGCGGAAGTGCGGTGGCTTCACTCGACTGGAATGGGTCAAGTGGAATGTTCCTGCCAAACTGACGATTGTTTCCTGGGGGCTGCTTTCGGGAACCTGTATTTCCTTTGCTAATCCGCTTGATTGACCGACAGCTCTGTTCATCGTCTGGGCGGCACTTACGTATCTCTCCTGCCGTTCTCTGGGAGCCAACGCTTTCATTCAAGGTCATGTTTGTTGGCGATTTAGTTCCTCAGAGAGGGATCGCCTTCGGGATGGCATTCGCAAGATGCACCATGTGAATGAGGTGGAATTGGGTACTGGTCTTCAGCAGCGAGTTCTTCTGCGAGATGACCTTCGCAAAGGTTAAGACTGGCTGGTCAGAGTAATTCTCGGGGCGACAGTCAGGGGGGGAGCCTGCACGACTGGTTAGCCCTGGCGGACTATCTTACGTGATCGGTTACGCGAGTTCCTGGTCAGACGCAATTAAGCTAAGTAGGCGATGGCACTCCTCGCGACCGTTTCAGAATTGTAAGATTTTTGCATCAGGCGACATTGTTTTGTTTTGTTTTGTTTCATGCCGTACTATCACCTCGCATATCGGTTTATCTCGGTCATAGGTGCAGGTGATTACAATTACCGTGCAGACAATGGCTTGCTAGTATTTGTATTCATGTAATGCGTTCGTGGCAGCTACGGGGTATTCTACGAAAATGCGGTTAAACGATTTAGAATTGCGTGACTAAGGACTCATCGCTCTTGAGATGAGCATTCGAGTGGATTGGTCTTACGCGTATTACTAATCGGCCTTAGGGTTGTTTCACGGTAGGGCTTCTGGTTTAGCTTGCTGCAACGACGTGGATGAACTGTCGTTTTGTTGGCAGTTTTATCAGTCGATTCAAGACGCAGCTTCGTTTGCAGGAGCATGATGTCATTACTGCAATACGGGAAATGTGGACGCTCTTTAGGTCGTTCTTCCGGAATTCATTCATGTTCTCGTACGAGGAGACTCCCGTGTCACCGTTGCTGCCGGCCCGAATGAATACTCGTCGCTCGGGATTCACGCTGATCGAGCTTCTGGTTGTTATCGCGATCATTGCCATTTTGATTGCATTGCTACTGCCGGCAGTGCAACAGGCGAGAGAAGCGGCTCGACGGAGTCAGTGTAAGAATAATCTGAAGCAGTTTGGCCTGGCGCTTCATAACTACCACGACACGTTTTTGCGGTTGCCTCCTGGCGCGATCACAAGTAACTGGATCGGCTGGGGGACGATGCTGCTCCCTTATATTGACCAGACGCCACTATACCAGAGTATCGGTACCAATAACGGTTTTAATACGACGTGGACTCAAGCGGCGAATTCCAGCGGTGCCCTGCATGTCAGAGATGTACTCGCAAAAACGCCGCTGTCAGGGTTCCAGTGTCCTTCCGATACCATGGGGGGGATTAATACACGAATGTACGACTATGCCACGTCCAATTACGTGGCAAATGTTGGCCATTTGTTCGAACCCACTGCAACTGCAGCAGAGCAGAAGTACGTGGGCCCGTTTCTCATGAATATTTCTATTCCGTTTTCAAAAGTGATTGATGGTTTGACCAATACGGTATTTTTGGGTGAACGTAAGACGATTGGCGAAACAGGCACTACTCAACCGAATTATTTTGGTTCTGTGTGGATTGGCCCCATCTCCGCGACAGCTCCAAATAATGTGTTTCCTAAAGCGGCATCAAACGGCTGGGCCACCACGACCCAGGGTAGACTTCTGTCCTTGGTCACAGCTCCCATGAGAAACGATCTCTATCTCGTGAATCAGCCGACATACGGCCAGTCGTTTTCGAGTTTGCATGTTGGAGGAGCTCACTTTCTCTTAGGGGATGGTTCTGTCCGTTTCGTCAGCGAAAACGTTGACCGCACGCTGTATCGCTCGATAGGCGGATATATGGATGGCGAACTGGTGGGTGAATTCTAGTCGAGCCGGATCGAGTGTGTTGACGTATTCATGAGGCGGGACCTGAGGCCGAGGTGCTTTACAAGGTCGAACTGAGGAGGAGAGAGCGTTGTTCACTCGGATGCTGGTTTTGCTGACTGCGATCATTCCTGTGGTTCTTTTGGGGTGTGGTAGTGCGTCGGATGGTCCGAAGCTTGGTGAAGTGGCAGGCACTGTGAATTTTGATGGAAAGCCGCTGCCAGGAGCAGAGATTCTGTTTCTTCCGGAAGTGGGACGCGGGTCAGCTGGCTTCACCGACTCTTCGGGGAAGTACATACTTCGATATTCGGAGAATCAGAATGGAGCAGTCGTCGGATCGCATTCGGTGCGAATTACGACGAAGCTGCCTGACGATAAGACGAAGAGTGAGATTCTGCCAGAAAAGTATCACAGCAAGTCTGAGCTCTCTTTTCAGGTGAAAGCAGGCCCGAACGTTGCTGACTTTGAACTGGCTTCGAAGTAATCACAGGCATTGCCTCTGAGTTTCTGTCCTGATGCGGCTCGCATTGTTCAGCGTTATGTGAGCCGCTGGAATACGTATCGGGCTGGCTTTATCTGCACCTTCGACTTGAAGTAAGATGCGGCAGTCGGGATAGAACTGTTCCGGCTGCAGCTCATAGGCGTCGAACGCTCAATCTTGTCTTACTTCAACTGCATGGAGTGCTTACCGATGACGTATCCTCAGATTTCGCGTCGAGGGTTTCTTGGTGTCTCAGCGGCGGGCATTGCTGCCTCGATCGTGTCTACGGGTTTTGCACAGAATAATCCGCCAGAATTGCAGTGGTTCGATGTGCGGGATTGGGGACTGGAAGGCAAAGGCTGGACTGACACGAAGAGTTTCTTCGATCGTCTGCCTGCTCGAGCCGAAGGAAAAGTCCCTGCCCCTGTTTGGAACCTCAGTCGGCACTCTGCGGGGTTGCTGGTCAACTTCCGGTCAGACGCTCCGACAATTTGGGTCGACCATGTTGTGACCAAAGGGCCCCCGCATACACAGGACAATATGGCCCCGATCGGTGTGAGCGGTGTCGACCTGTACGCGACGAATCCAAAGGGAGAGTGGAAGTGGCTGGCGGTAAGTCGGCCAAAAGCAAAAGAAACCAAAGCGGCTCTGATTAGCGAACTGGCTCCGGGCGAGCGCGATTACCGCTTATATCTGCCTCTGTATAACGGAACCGAATCGCTCAAAATCGGGGTTCCTGCTGGTTCCTCGTTCACAAAAGTCGCTCCACGAACCGAGAAGCCGATTGTGTTCTATGGAACCTCGATTACGCACGGGGCGAGCGCATCACGACCGGGGATGCCACATCCAGCGATTTTGGGGCGACGACTGGATAAGCCGGTGATCAATCTCGGATTCTCCGGGAATGGCCGCATGGAGAAGGAAGTCGGCGATTTCCTCATCGAACTTGATCCATGTCTCTATGTGATCGACTGTCTTCCTAACATGACAGGTGACATTGTCGCTCAACGGTCTGCTCCACTCGTGCGTCAGATTCGTGCTGCTCGACCAGAAACACCAATCGTGCTGGTTGAAGATCGTACCTATGCCAACGCGGAGTTCCTGCCGGCAACTCAAGCTCGACAGGCAGCAAGCCGCAAGGCTTTTCGGGAAGCCTACAAGACATTGCAGGCTGAAGGCGTGAAGAAACTCTGGTACATCGAAGGCGAGAAGCTGCTGGGTGAAGATCGAGAAGATACGATCGATAGCTCTCACCCGAACGACCTCGGTTTCTGGCGTCAGGCAAATGCGATGGAGCCTGTCCTGCGAGAAGCTCTCGGGATGTAATCGAACACCGTCGCGTGCTTCGTATGAAAATGAACTGATATTGAACTGAATGAGCCATCCATCATGATCGGGTGGCTCATTTTGTTTCCTGACTCGCCCGTCAGTGGGGATGGCAGAAACTGCCGGAGTGGAAATCGGGTTCAGGTCGTCAGGTGATCAAGACGATAATGGCAGTGGGATCGTGCGCGCTCGCCGGAGTTGAGAGATGTCGGGGGCCGCTCACAACGTTGCGTTTGTCCGGGTAGTCTGCTCTGGCAGATGGCTGAACGTCACTGTTTCATCTGATGAAACTCGGTCTCCGCTGACCTTAAAGCGGCACACTAATTCGAATTTTGCTCTCGATGTCTAACTGTGAAAAGGCGTGATGAGTATGGATACCATGGGCGCCATCTCCTCTGAAATGTCTTCATCTTACGCCGATTCACAATCGCGGACTGAGGCTCTGGAACGGCTACGATATCTTGGGCAGAATGGCCGCAACGGAATTCTGACCGGAACGAGCGGAACCGGAAAAACATGGCTGCTGCAACAGCTGGTCAAGCAATTGCGACGAGACGGTGTCGCAGTGGCTTATCTGAATTTGAACGGCGTGGGGGGGCCAGAAATCGCCCATCAGTTCGCCGCTCGGCTGGGGCTGGGAGTTTCGTTTCAGGCTGCCGAATACGAAGTCTGGGCACGTTTGCAGGACTATACCGAAGCTGCGAAACATATTCGCCGACCAATCGCGTTCGTCATTGATCATCTGGATCGGGCAAAGGAATCTGTCTTCAGCCCGTTGAGTCGGTTGATGGACATGTTTGGCGAACGCTGTTCCTGGTTGTTGGCGTCCAGAGAAATCAATGGAGAACGCCTGAACACATTTGTCAGTGACCGCAGCTGGTTGCGTGTCGAACTGTTGCCGCTTCTGCCGATGGAATCCGCTCGGGTTCTCAATAAAGTTTCGTCTCAACAGGCACCTGCGGCAATGTACACAACAGACGGTGTTGTCGCGGCACATGAATTTGCCGCCGGCCGATTGCGTCAGTTGCGGCACCTTGCAGAACTTGCATCGATGGCTGCTGAGGTCGAAGAAGTCGACGCCATCACTGGTGAGTTGGTTCGGTCCGTGACAACAGAGATCGCAGGGCGCTAATCGGCTCGCTCGCTGATGTGGGCGGGGATGTTTGAAGTCCATTTCGATTCAATAAGAAAGCCAGCTGCAGTACAGCAGGTGGCTTCAGTTTTTTGATACAAATTGAAATGAACTGACTGAGTGGAGCAACCTATTTCATTTTTGGCTCAGTTGCCTTCAGGAGGAATGTTCTTCTCTGATCGGCAAAGCTTTTAAGGCTCAGTTGTGGGCGCCCACCCTGTTCTCCGCCAGCCGATGACGATGTCGAGGCAACCGCTGCGTGGAATGCAGATGTTGATGACAGCTTTCTGGTGTCCTTCTCAACGGCGTCACTAAGCAGCTTTGCGTACCCGTCGACTTTGGGACCGAGTTTCTTCCAGTCCAGATCGTTTTGGGCCAGTTCTCGAACATACTTGAGATAGCGCTCTTTCAACTCAGGCACTGCCAGCAGTTTGCTGCGAAGCGGCTTTGTCGTGTCAGTCAGGCCGACGAGAGGGTCGAGTTCGATGCCGTTACGTCCCCCGGCCATGCCACCTGGGCCGCCAGGACCCCCCGGGAATTGACCCCGAGGTCCGCCATCCCGAGGTCCGCCGTCCCGAGGATTTGCTTCGAACTGAGGAGGCCCGTCTCTGCGATCGGCTCCAGGAGGTGGTCCCGGAGGCCCACCTGGACCGAAGCCGCCACCCGGTCCGAATTCTCCACCTGGAGGTCCACCGCGCATCCCTCCACGTCCGCCGCGCCCACCCATTCCCGGCGGTCCGCCCATACCGGGGCCGCCAGCGACCTGAAATGACTCGTTGGTATCATGAGGGATGATATGAAACTTGCCTTTTGAATCGCGGTAGATTGTGTAGTCGCTTGCACGAACCCAATAGCCGTCAGCGTTGATCAGCGCATTTTCCAGCGCCAGAAACCAAAGTGCTCCATCGACGTCGAGGATCGGTTCAAGCGCGGATTCCAACTGATCTGCTGGTGTCTCATTCAAGACTTTGCAGAGGTGAATCAGAGCATTCCAGTCAGCCGCTTTGTCTTTTGACTTGATGGTATAGATCTGTTTGTACGGATCAGCTTCTGGGCCAAGATATTCCAACCCTCCACGTCCGCCTGGGCTCCCCTGCACTTTCCAGCGGGCGCCTGTGTCTTCTTTGAAGTTCTGTTTCGCGAAGACCTTGTCGAACTGCTGAACGTTGGTGTAGACGCCCCAGCTTTCACCATTGACGACCAATCGAACCAGATTTGCTTTGGGAGCAGCGATGTGTTGTCGAGCGACGTCGAGGTAAAGCACCGCATGCATCATCGATGGATCGTCGTTTGAATTCAGCAGATTCAACGTCTTGTAATCTTGAATCCGTTGGTCTTTGTTCCACTCATCGACGGAGATGTTCAGAGATCGCTTTGATCCAGCTGGGACCGTGAAGTAGGACGATTGCCCTCGGAAGTGAACGCCGACGTTGGGGTAGACGTGTCCATCGACCATCAGAGTCGCTGGTACTTCGACATCGGATTTGTAGAAGGAGGCGAGTTCTTCTTCCCAGTCCGGTGATTCAAATGTCAGAAAGATTGTTCTGAACACCGTTGGATCATAAAGATCTCCCGTGGCTGCCGGGACATCCTTTGGATCAACTTTCTCACCGGGTTTGCCTGGCTCTCGTTGACGTCCGCCGCCTGGCCCGCCCGGAAATCCTCCAGGTGGAGGCCCGCCTGGGAACCCTCCCGGAGGTCCGCCACCTGGCCCCATCTCTTGGCGACCCGGTCCACGTTCTGGTCCGCCATCGGGACCTCGACCCGGTCCGCCGCCGCCAGGGCCACCTCGTCCGGGACCGAAACCTCGGCTTTGGAGTGAGGGATCATTTTTGATGGCTTCACGTGCGGTGGCACGTTCTTCGGAATTCAACATTCCGTCGCCATCTTGATCAAACTTGTCCAGCAGTTTTCGGTCCGCCCGATTCATCATTCCCGGTGGTCCGCCACGTTGACCACGAAAGCCTTCTTCAGGTCGAAAGCGGTTTTGCGGGGGTTCATCCTGAGCTTGAACATACATCAAGGCTGTGACGCTTCCGACCAGAAAAAGAAACATCGCGGGAATTCGGAGGTACATCGGATGGCCTCTTGAGTGAGTCGGAAACGTGGACCGAGTGCGAGTGACAACTTGCCGGCAGTCTTCAAACATCGAATCGTTGCGAATCTAAGCTGGTTGCCTGTTCGCGTGTGGACGACTGCGGGAATGTGATCGATGAAGCACAGATTTACACGGTGTAAAAGACACGTTGAAATTCTGAGATTGCATTAGTTGTTCATCTGGAGGTCGATACTCATGACCCCTTCAATGTGATTCAACTCAGCGACAAACGTGGTTGCATTTGTGTCTGACCGGAACTCGCCAGCGTACATTAGATCCAGTGCGGCACCTTGCCTGGCGGTTGTGACTCCCAGCAGATGAATCTCTCGAAAGTGCTTGCTGAACGCATGGTCGAGAGTCTGAGCAGGGTCACGTCCCAGTCCGAGGCGGATTGTCAATTTGCATGGAAGAAGATTCAGATTCTTCGGCTTTGCCAGTGATTTGTTTTCTGGCAGGTAGGTCATCGCGATGGCTGCAAGCCCGACAATGGGCAACCCAATCAACGGAAGCATGAGCAGGCCTGTTCCTGCGGCCATTCCAACGATGACTGCCAGGATCACAAACGCAGTATCCCGGGTGTCATCAACAACTGTTCTGAATCGAACAATGGATAATGCGCCGACCAGACTGAATGCTCTGGCAACACTGTTACCGATGGTCATCGAGACCATACAGATCAGGACCGACATCAACACAAGTGTGGTTGCGAGAGCTACGGAACTTGTTTGCTTTCGACCATGTGATAGCTTGAAGATGCCAGTGACACAGATCCCAAGAATCAAGGCATAAACAAGGCGAACAGTGATCGTCGTGAGTGATAAGGCGTTTTCGTCGAGGCTTGATGAAGTCAACCATTCAGGCATTTGGGGCATCCTTTGGTTGTGCAAGTCCCAGTGCGGCAATTGCGTTGCGGTACTTCGAACAGTTGCCTGGTAGAAGCTGGAACGTTTCGATTGCAGATTTCATCAAGACCGGTAACGACCCTGTAAATTTCATTTCGCAGATCACCTGCTCTGCAAACAGTGGCATCCACACTCGATTCTGATCATCAAACACCCAGTTCGAATTGGCTCGTGCTCGAAGGTCAAAGTCGAACGTGAGCCGAATTGGCTGCTCTTCCAGTACCGCGAAGAACGGACGCCGGTGATAATTCAGTTCACAGACCGGACTGAATTTTCCGCTTTGAACTTCTTCTTTGAACCAGTTCGAAGAGGGTGCCTCTGTTTCAACCGATGTCATTTCGGCCATCTGCGTCAGCGTTGATTTGATTCGATACTTACTGACACGCCCTGAGCGTTTGCACTTCTTCTCAAGGAAGACGTCCGATGCGTCGCCATACCGGCGGACACGGAACTTGAAGTACTTGAATTCCTGTTCACGATGAAAAACCGAGAAGTCAGGTGTGTCTGTATACAGAGTGGAAACGTGGTATTTCCCGTTTTCACAGTGGTTCGCATGTGGGTCGAGAGTTACGACAGGGCGGAAGTACTCTTCCAGTCCGAGAGCTTGTTCCGGAGTACATCGAAACTTTAATTCTGTCGCTCCAGCACTTGCATCGCCAGCAAGGAGAGAGGGTGAGCGATAGGCAAGAGAGTAGGATGCATGGTTGTCTTCAAGGGGCAGCTTGTGAGTCTGATTGCAGCCTTCCGCAGACTTTCCAAATGAGATCACCTTCTGCTCCTTCAATCCGCAATAATGTCGATCAGTGTCGTTGAATAGGACTCGGTTGTTGAAAGAGCTTTCACTGGTTGCTATCGCGCATCTGCGTCTGGCGGGTGTCAGCTTAAGGGAAGCATGCTTCAGATTCTGGAGTTGATCGAATTGTCCAGCATGTTCTGGCGATCAACATACCGGCTGAGAACCTGTACATGGCATTCATGCTGAAATCGTCTGGAAATTCTCCAGAGATTTGTCACTGCCAAGGTGAGGAAGACAAGACAGGGCAAACTCCAGGGAGATTGCAAACCAGCAACAATATCGAATGAGACCAGTGTGATTGCCAGCAGTGATAAGCTGAACCAGACCATGATTTTTCAACCCGTCTTTGAGTAATGTGACGATCCTGTCGTGGTCATACAGAATTGAACACGGAGCAATTCAAAAAGTTCCGCAAGGATTCTCTGAAAATGCGAGAGTCTCACGTTGGTGGAAATTGATTGAAACTCGCGTCAATGGCTTCTGATGCATGTCGGATTTGTACAATGCGACATGTGTCTCTCTGTATCAGAATAAGACAGCTCTTCTGACGATGTTTCCTCACAGTGGTTTTAGACGCGACTAAAAATTTGACCAGATCACTGGAGGATGGATCATCGGTCAGTTTGAGTCACAACCGAAATTGGTCTTTGTCCCAGACGTGACTGTCTTGCCCGGAAGTCTGCTTTCAGTTGTTGGTCCGATTGAGATTCTTGGAAGGGGCACATCTCTGGGGATTTGGATCGTTCAGGACAGGTTTGACGCTTTGTCGTTGGCAATTGGACGAGAAACTACCGTTCTTGACCATTTTGACTAAATGGTTTCTCGCGACATAAAAGGGAGAACTCTCACGGAAATCGGAACCCGGAATGCTTGCAACTTTTACATTCTCGGTGAGAACAGACGTTCAATGTCGGAAGGAAAACTGTTATTAAGCAGTTCGGATATTGATGGCCTTTGACGGGACTGGAATATGGGGCCTCGGCTTCGCCTGATTTTCGCGATTCACAATCATCAGCCGGTCGGAAATTTCGACGGGGTGTTTCAGCAGGCGTACCGTGACGCTTACAAACCCTTCTTTGATGTTCTGGATGACTTTCCAGAGTTCCCGATCACACTTCATCTTTCAGGCAGTCTGCTTGAATGGCTGGAAGTCCATCGTCCTGAGTTTGTAGACCGGATTCGCGGGTACCTTGCTCAGGGAAGAATGGAGCTCCTCGGCGGACCATTTTTTGAACCAATTCTGGCGAGCATTCCTGGTCGTGATCGCATTGGTCAGATTCGGACTTACACGCAACATCTCTCCGCACTCTTCGATACGACGATCCGTGGAATGTGGGTTCCAGAACGCGTCTGGGAACCAAACTTTGCCAGTGACATCGTTGAAGCAGGCATTGAATATACGATCCTCGACGATTCCCATTTCCGTTGGGCTGGGCTGAGTGAAGATCGCCTCCACGGTTACTATCTGACAGAGAACGAAGGCCGCCTGCTCAAGGTCTTCCCGGACGACGAAACTCTGCGATATGCGATTCCCTGGGCCAAACCGGAAGAAACGATTGAGTATCTTCAGCAGATGGCCGATCGCTTTCCCGGGACGATCGTTTCGTTTGGGGATGATGGCGAAAAGTTTGGGTCTTGGCCCGGAACGAAGGAACACGTTTACGATAAAGGCTGGTTGCGCGATATCTTCACGGCGTTTCGGGAAAACGCTTCATGGTTGAAGGTCGTTACGATGGCGCAGGCGGTGGATGAAGTCCCTCCACAGGGAAAGGTTTATCTGCCGAATGCAAGCTATCGCGAGATGACTGAATGGGCACTGCCGACCGATCAGCAGGTGAATTACAAGAGGATTTCCAGCGAACTGGCGGACGAGCCTGAATGGCAGGAAATCAAACCGTTCTTCCGTGCCGGGTTCTGGCGGAATTTCCTTGTGAAATACCCCGAGAGTAACGAGATGTATTGCCGTTCGCGCGAAGTGAGCGAGCGTCTTCAAGGCTTGTCCAACTCTGAAGCCGGCCGTCAGAGACCAGATCTGTTGCATCGTGCAAAGATGGATCTCTACCGTGGGCAGTGCAACTGTCCATACTGGCATGGAGCCTTTGGAGGGTTGTATCTCCCGCATTTGCGAAATGCGATTTATCGGCACTTGATTGCTGCTGACAATCTACTCGAACAGTTGCATGGCCGTGGCGCACGTTGGGTCGAGATCGAAGCCAGTGATTATAATCTCGATGCTCGAAAAGAAGTCCGATTGTCCGGTGACCGGATGATTGCCTATCTGGCTCCTGCCAGAGGGGGGCATCTCTATGAACTGGATTTACGCACGAATTGCGTCAACCTGCTCGCGACGTTAAACCGCCGTCCAGAGCCATATCACCAGATCGTGCTCGATGCGGCCGGCAAGACTGACGACGTTGATGATGTCGCCTTCAATAAGCATGAAGGCGTCCGGTTCAAACAGGCGGATCTCGACGAGAAGATTGCCTATGACCGTTGGCCTCGCAAATCCCTCGTGGACCACTTCCTGAGACCGGGGACTGAGCTCTCTGAATTCCAGGGAGGCAACGGAGGGATTGGAGACTTCGTGCTCGGAGTCTATGAGACCAAAATGCGCCGCTCCGAGACGCGAGTCGAAGCTGTGATGTCGCGTGAAGGGCGCATGGGTGAGCATTGGGTGCGTGTTGAAAAGACCGTCGCGCTCGATTCCGGCAACGGAAGTCAGCTCGAAGTGACCTATGAATTGAGTCAGTTGCCGCCCGGCGTCCCAGTGCAGTTTGGAGTGGAATTTAATTTCGCCGCCATGCCTGCCGGGGCGAATGACCGCTACTACTACAACGGTCATGGAGCGCAACTCGGACGCCTGGAAACGGTGCAGTCACTTCCGCCGAGTGTGCGGATTGGTCTGGTCGACGAGTGGTTAGGAGTCGACGTCTCTCTTGAGTGCACTCAGCCCGCTGAATTCTGGACATTCCCGATTCAGACAGTCAGCCAGAGTGAAGCGGGATTTGAACTCGTACACCAGAGCTGCGTTGTCATGCCACAATGGAAATTCGTGGCGGATAGCTCAGGACGCTGGCAGGTGAGAATTCAAATGACTGCGGACACATCGGCTGCACAGGCGCGAAAGCTTGCAGAGCTTGCATCCGCTCGCCGTTAGAGCATTTCAGAAAAGCTGTCGAGATTTCGGCACGCGGGATTCAGTCTTCTCGATTAGAGAAAGAACGAATCCCGTGTTTCCATTTGTTTCTGGCGACGAATGCCAACGTGCGGTGTCGTCAGATCTCGCGGGTGGGAGAATGTTGCATCGCGATCGCAGTTGCTGTCGCATACGCGCGGCAATGAGAGATCGTGATCAGGACTTCGTCGATTCCCAGGTTTTTGGCGTACGCCCCTGCTCCACCGGAGAGTTCGATTACAGGCCGACCTGATTGCGTGCTGGTGACTTGAATGTCTTTCCAGCCGATCCCTTTTGTGAAGCCGGTTCCCAGGGTCTTCATCACGGCTTCTTTGGCTGCCCAGCGTCCTGCATAGTGCTGCAATGATTCTTTATGGCGCTGGCAGTATCTGATCTCGTTTTCAGTATAGACTCGTTGCAGGAACAGCTCACCATGACGTTCAATCATTTCGCCGATGCGAACGATTTCTACGATGTCAGTCCCCAAACCAAAAATGATGGCCATTATCTACTCGTGTCGCGGAGAATACAAAAGCTCTGATGGACTGAGGCCTGACCAGAAAAAATGTCAGCATCGAAGCCGACAATTCCTGAGTCGAATGACTACGAATCCATGACGTACCGAAAAACGGCATTCCAAAGGTGTCCAACAAATGTATTCAAACAGTTCAGCCCTGACCACATTGGCCAGGGCTGAACTGTAGGTGGAAATTTTCAAACAGACTTATAAGGCAACTTCAATTACTCGCCGAGAAGTCCTTTGTTCAGCTTTTTGAGAGCTTCTGTCTCGATTTGACGAACACGCTCCCGTGTCAGTCCGAGGGCTTCGCCAATTTCTTTCAGTGTCAGCGGTTCCCCGTCATCCAGCCCGAATCGCATTTTCAGGATGGTCGCTTCCCGCTCATCCATGTCTTTCAGCATGCGTTCAACATGGACGAGATTGTCTGTATTGATGAGGTCGTCTTCTGGCCCCAGAATTCGTTCGTCTGGAATCAGTTCCCCAAGAGAAATGCTGCTTTCGCTGTCATCTGTCTGTGGGGTCATATTGTAAAGCTGGATCGCTTTTTTAACGATTTTCAGCTTCTTCGAAGGGAGTTCCAGTTCGCGGGCAACCTCGTCGGCAGTTGGGGTTCGCCCTAACTCATCTGCAAGCTTGGAGTTTGCACGACGCCATTTTGAAAGCAATTCGACCATATACGCTGGAACGCGAATGGTTTTTGCCGAATTGATCAAGGCTCGTTTAATTGATTGTTTGATCCAATAGCTTGCATAAGTACTGAACCGGGTGTTCATGTCGGGATCGAACCCTTCCACGGCTCGCAGCAAACCCAGGTTTCCTTCTTCAATCAAATCTTGAAGCGGAAGCCCTTTGCCTGAGTATCCCCGGGCAATGTTCACGACGAGGCGAAGGTTCGCCCGAACCATTCGATCTCGAGCAGCAAGGTCCCCTTCTGAGATGCGGTTCGATAACTCACGTTCATCTTCCGCAGTCAGCAATGCTGTCTCATTAATTTCGCGCAGATAAGTCTCGAGCGGGTTTTGGACATTTGACGCTCGGCGGCGGATAACTTTTTGCATGGAATTTCTGAATGGTGTTCAGTTGTTCGTGATTTCTGAGGGGGGCTGGATTCATTCCATTCCCTCGGAACGGCCGTCGCGTCCCTGTGAACTTGTTCAGAAACATTATCGAACCGGCAGGTTCTGCCGCTGCAACTTGTTCAGTGTTAAACACGCAGGTTCAGGAAAGGCTGTACGGTTGCGCTGAATTTGACGATTGTTCCTGTCAGGTAAGAATAGAAATGCTGCGAAATAGAGCAAAATCTCCTGATTTCGGTGTGGAATCGGATTTCGGAGACTTTTCGGGCGGAGAAATTTGCTCCCGAAACTGGACAGATCTTGGACAATTTCGAAAACTTCGAAAAAAATCGCGATCTTCGTAGAACCTTTTTGACCGATTGAGAGTCGAATAACGTAGAGGACAATGTCAGAGATGCTTAGGGTACAGATTCTCCTATATGTGACGAATTTGATCTGAGTCTCCGACTGGAATTTCATGACCTGGTTCCAATGTGTTGGAACCGACCAGTTCTGTTTTGTGTTTCCAAGGACTGCGAGTTTCGCAGGAAGGTGCACCGATGCGTCAGCACAACATCAACGGCAGCAACGTCAATGGCACTCAGGCGAGCATCCGCTCAGCCGTCGTCGCCGTCGTCGCAGCCCACGATGTTCGCTCGCATGAGATGCGCACATGGAAACGTCATTCGAAAAGCATGGTCCCCGTATCGAAAGACGTACCGCTATCAACGGTCGTCACGGACTCGGGTGATTCCATTGCATCTCGTTGTCAGGGATCAGCCGCGGCGGCGCGTGATGCGTCGTGGCCAGCCATGAGCAATTTTGCTTCGTGGCCGGCTAACTCGTTTGAGCCACCGGCAGCTGCATGGGCAAGCCTCGTCATTCGACGGGCAATCTCCATCTGACGTGAAGTCAGATTCCGGGCGTCAGTCCGAAATTCGGAGATCGATCCACGTGCATCTCGCCTGAGTGCAGAGTGTTCTGTTTTGGTGTTGGTTGAATTCGTTTCATCTCGCCAGTTCCAGACCTTCCAGCATGACGGCGTTTGACCAGTGTTTCATTCATTTGTCAGGTCTGTGTGACCGTCTGTTGAATGCACCTGATCTCGTACCGTGAATCGTGTCACTGCAACGTAAGCCCAAGGGCATTGACGAGTGACTTTGCGTTGAGGCAAGGTCCTTTGGCCCTGTGGTTCTGATCTGTGATGGTTCTGCAATCCGGATGTCTGCTGATTTTGAGCACGCTCCGGAACTCATTGACCCCGCTATTAAACAACTTGAAAGAGACGCGGGTTGAGCCAAGCGAGTGTAGATCCATCTTTTCCTGAGTGATCAAAACACATTCTGCCACATGAAGGGGAGTGAGTCATGATTGAAGATTGCGAACAATTAGGACTGGTGCGGAAGGCTCAGTCTGGCGATCGGGATGCATTTGGACGACTGGTGACAGAGTACGAAGCGGTTGTTTTCGCCATTGCATTTCGGCGATTACGAAATCGGTCGGAAGCACTCGAAGTCACTCAGGATATCTTCTTGCGTGCGATGAGAAAGTTGCCTCAGTTGCGTGAACCAGAGCGGTTCGCCGGATGGTTGAAGCGGATTGCAGTCCGCATGGCCATCAACCGTGCGGTTCGTCGTCCTCGGGAATCCTTCCAGTCACCTGAAACGTTGACCAGTGTTGCTCAACAACCGACTCCGTTCGATCGAGCCATTCATGTTGAACAGGCTCAGCAGGTTCGGGTGGGATTAAAGCAACTGCGAGCACTTGACCGGGACACGCTGACAGCCTTCTATTTTGAAGGTCAGTCATTGAAGGAGATGAGCGATCGGTTCAGCAGCCCTGTTGGAACGATCAAGCGTCGACTGCACACTGCACGACATCGTTTGAAAGAGGCTCTTGGGGATCTGCAACCAGCTTAGGCTGATGCGGACTTTGGGGAGCAGTTCACATTATTGGCAACAATTTCACCACATATCAAAAAACGAGCGACGCTCTGATGGGCGTCGCTCGTTTCGTTTGTGCTTACGAACATTGGCGTACGGAACGTCGTCACGCAGCCTTGGCCGATTCCTGAGTTACCAGCCGGTCATGAAGCCATCGTATCCGCGGCCGAACTCGAAGTTCATGTTCCCGCAAGGTTGCGGATAGGGATTACAGCTGTTGCATGGACTGCCACCGTATGGCATTCCTGCTGCACCGTAGTTGGTCTGATAATTGGCCTGGTAGTTCCACAATGGACGATTCCACCAGCGGTTGACAGTGTAAGGCTGCGGAATGGCGTAAGCAGGAACGGGCGCTCCGAGTTCAACTCCTGGTGTGACCACTGTTGGAGCTGGAGATTGGGGCGATCCATAGTATGGGGAATTTGACTGCGTGCCCGGCGCCTTGTAAGTATCTGTCGTCGATGGCGTAGTCGGGATCGTTGACGAATTGTTGTTTTGAGGAGTCGCAGCAGGCTGCGGCTGCAACTCAGGTTTCGGCTGTGTTTGAGTCTGCTCGGGAACAACAAGTGTTCCATTCGAATTGAATGGGAGATACGTCCCCTGTGCCATGACAGGCGACAGGCTGGACATTGCCGACACGGTCACAATCACACCAAACAGGGAGCGGTCCATACGGGTAACCTCTTGAATCTTTAATCGTGATGATCTTCGATCCTACGTCGCCACCATCCCTGTGCCGGAATTCGAACCGGAAATCCGTCTTAAGTGATGTTGCGAAAATGCAACATTGCGGAACACTCGGCGAAAAGATCACGAGCGTTGTTTCCCGAATTAAACATTTCCTCGATTCAAGAGCAACAACTTTTGTGTTGAATCTGCTTCTGCCGTCGCAAGTTCTGACAATGTGAGCGCAAGGTCGTTTCAAGTTGGGAGAGACAGGCGTGATGCGGTAAATCTCTCTCTAATTCCTTCCCGGATTCCACCCTGCTCTCCGCTTTGATCAGGACTTCAATTTCACGGGAACCTCATTGATTTTCGCGGCGACAATGAAGTCGTTTTCAGAGAGTCCCTGAATCGCGTGGGTTGTGAGTTCGATTCGAATATTCCGATAGCCTGTCAGATGGAAATCCGGGTGATGGTTTTCTTCTTCCGCGATAACGGCCACGTCATTCAGAAACGCCATCGCTGCGGCGAAGTTTTTGACGGTCCACTCTCGCGAAATCAGATTGCTGTCATCTGAAAGAACCCATCCCTCGACAGATTTCAGCAGTGATGTCGATTCACTTCGAGAGAGTTTTGGAACTCCTCCCTCACAAGGCACACAGCGTTTTTCTTTTAATGTGTTCGCAACTTCGTCTGTCATGTCATTCCCTTTGAGTTTGAATGGACATTCAGGGGCAGATGGGAAATCGTCCCTGCGTGACTGGAGGGGATTTGGAAATAAAGAAGAACTGCCAGCAGTCATTTGCGACTTCTGGCAGTTCTCGTTTTTATTGTCATTCAGAAGTGGTCGGTCAATTCTCTCGCTTTGACACGATCAGATCGACATGACATCTCATTATGGAACCGATGAAGTCGCACCGAAAGTTGTTGGCTTGATACCAACATCATACATCAGGTGATTCAAGGTTGCTTCAATCAAATCGAGACGAGATTGAAGTCCTAAAGTCCCGACTGTCTGTCGTTCGACACGACTCCATGTGCTCAGTTCGTCATACAGGTAGTAGAGGTAACCCTCCATGCCTTCAACTTGAGCCACAATTTCGTCTCGCGGCAACTGGTTAAGATTATCGTGAATGTACTTTGCAGTTTGCAGCAACTCATATGCTCCCCGATACGTTTCATTGAAGTTCGGGTTGTGTGAATAGTTGTGATGCAGATCGACGCAAAGTTCATTCAGGTAAAACGACAGACGCCCTGACAAGTCGTCAACATAGCCAAATCCGCCGAAAATCAACTGGACAGGTTGTGCTGATTCGAAGTACGTCGTGTCGGTGCTGACTGTCTGTGGATAGTAGTAGTTGTTGTTGTCGACAACATAATACGAACCTGGATAGCTCATGCCGTAGTGTGGAACGACGAAGAACGCACCGGGAGTAATGATGTTATAGGCATATCGTCCAATAATGAACCCATAGCGGTCTCGCATGATGTGCGAGTATGGATTGCCTGGACCGCGTCTGAAGTAAGAGTGAGCATAACCGGGGCGGCCATATGGGGGCGGACGCCACGCGTTCGGGCGATCATAGGGTGGTCGCATTCCTGGTGGTCGCCCCAGCGGCGGACGACCAGGTCTTCCGTCTCCAGGTCTTCCGTCTCCAGGTCTTCCGTCTCCAGGTCTTCCGTCTCCAGGTCTTCCGTCACCAGGTCTTCCGTCACCAGGTCTTCCGTCACCAGGTCTTCCGTCACCAGGCCGTCCGTCACCAGGCCGTCCGACACCAGGTCTTCCGTCTCCAGGTCGTCCATCACCAGGTCGTCCATCACCAGGCCGTCCCATTGGTGGTCTGCCTTCTGAAGGTCGTCCTTCAGGTGGGCGCCCCATTGGTGGTCTGCCTTCGGAAGGTCGTCCTTCAGGCGGGCGCCCCATTGGTGGTCTGCCTTCGGAAGGTCGTCCTTCAGGTGGACGCCCCATTGGTGGTCTGCCTTCGGAAGGTCGTCCTTCAGGTGGACGCCCCATTGGTGGTCTGCCTTCGGAAGGTCGTCCTTCAGGTGGACGCCCCATTGGCGGTCTGCCTTCGGAAGGTCGTCCTTCAGGTGGACGCCCCATTGGTGGTCTGCCTTCGGAAGGTCGTCCTTCAGGCGGGCGCCCCATTGGTGGTCTGCCTTCGGATGGTCGTCCTTGAGGTGGGCGCCCCATCGGCGGTCTACCTTCGGGCGGACGTCCCATTGGTGGTCTGCCTTCGGATGGGCGTCCCATTGGTGGTCTGCCTTCGGATGGGCGTTGGACCGATTGTGGTGGCCGCCCCGGCGTCGATTGCGTAGGTCGCGGAATTCCTTGAGTCGGCCGCTGAATGGTTTGTGGTGGCCGCCCTGTCGGTGGTGAAGGCCGTTGAGTTGCTTGCGACGGCCGTCCCGCTGATGGTGTTGGTCGCTGAATTGATTGCGACGGTCTGCCTGACGACTGGGAGGGCCGCTGGATTGATGGTGTTGGGCGGCTCTGACCTTGAGAAGATCGGCTCCCTGGGTTTGGGCGAGTTGATTGTCCCGGCTGAGCGTGGACATTCCCTCCTTGCCACAGCCCAGCAACCAACAGCAGAGCCCATGTTGCTCGGCGCGTTAACATGATTCTGATTTCCTTGTCCAGGAATGTGAATTGACTGTCGGCAGGGTATCGTCGCACTCTCTTTTGAGCCGTTTCCGCATCGTCTTCAAATCTGCTCGGGCGAGTTTTCGCGGTGAGAAGAATTCAGATCAATATGCAGCCCTGTCGACGGGTCTCAATTGTCCTAATTTACATTTATAAGACATAGCATGATGCGGGCCGATCCGTGCCAATTCGCGGAATTGGAGCGCTGACTTGAGGGAAATTCGGGTGAGAATTACAGAAAACCAGCAAAATGTCAGACGAAATCGCCAGTGGATTCTTCAAGCACCTGATGCATTTTACTGCATGTATCTTAGTGAAGAGACGCTGAGGACCGATTTGGTTGGTCACTATTGTCACCATCCTGATGTCGTTTTGGATCAGATGGATATTCCCGGATGAGTTCGGTTTGAATTCGGCCTTGCAGGACAAACGCATTTCGCCAATCGGACTGTTCTTGACTGAAAACCGTTCAACGTGGCTTGCGAGCGGTCGAGTGCGGGTCGTCGTAAATCCGTAGATGAAGTTCTGGGAACCCTAATCTGGCTGGTCACTATTGCTGAGAGTGCTGCTGAGTATCTTGAAGCGAGGAGCGTGTCGCCGGATAGATGGACACGATTTCGTCGACTGAAATCCTATCCTTTAGAACGGTCATGAACGAACTGGTTGAAGGTTGAGAGTGAACCGGAACTTGTGTGCAGTGATCGGCAGTTGATTGTTCAGCGCGGTGGAATTCAAGTCGCCCCGACACGACAGCGCCTATCATTTTCAGTCAGAGATAGTCTGACATCTCCCTGCCTAAAATCTTCATACTCAACTGCGAGTGGGCCTGAATCCTGTAAGACGTTACGGAAATCTTGGCCCGATCATCTCGTCTGTCAGATTCAGATTTTTTCTTTTGGGAATGACTCTGGATGACATGATTGGCATTCGGATTGCTTTTCTATTTTTTTCAATCGAAGATCAAGGGAGATGGAATTCACTCCCACTCAGTAGGGAATCATTTAAAGACTTTTCCTGAAAAGATGCTGAACATGTTGCAAATTTTTCTGAGAGCCACCAGATCTCACGATGCTTGAAGAGCACTGGTTGTTTGGAGAGATATCGGCAAAAGCGCATTGACGAGGGAGTTCAATGCGTCGGGCTCCAGATATGATCTATCAGTACGGGAGAGGGGAAATGAAGGGTTTATTAATTGCAGCTGCTGCGGCGATGTTGACTCTGACGGTCGCAGCCAATGACGCATCCGCTTACGGTCGGGTGTATGTGACCCGAGGGTATGCTCCATACGGAGGGTATTATGGTGGCTACTATGCTCCACGATACTACGGCGGTTACTATAACCAGGGTTATTATGGACGAGGTGGGTATTACGCCCCTCGGTATTACAACCGTGGATACTATGGTGGCCGGGGCTATTACGGCGGGCGCGGCTACTATGGTGGCGGATACGGTGGGTATGGTGGATATGGTCGCGGCGGGATCTATCTTCGCTTCTGATCCAAAACCCGGGTTGATTTCATCAGGTTCGACAAGAACTGAAGCCGTTCCTCCCGTTTGATGGTTTGGGAGCCGAACCTGGTGGGGCCGCCTTGGGAAGATAACGGTCGAACCTCATTTGTTTTTGTGGTCAGTCATTTGTGGAAAATCACTTCCCACTGACAGACGGCGAGAATGAGTGAGGTTCGGCCTTTTTTATTTGGAGAGTTTTTCTGCCTGCGATTGCCACGTTCGGAAAAGCTTTGGCAAGCGAAGCTTGGACCAGATGCTTTATAAACAATTGCAGACAAAGGTGGCGGGGTGGCTGAAACGATTCTACTTGTCGGCTTTTCTGCGAGCCATCTTCTGAGCAATCGCGGCGCGATCGGCTGAAAGAATGCGAGGCGGCTTGGTCTCAAATGGAGATCGCCGAAAGACGAACTCATGACAGCCAAGACGTTGAGTCTGTTTGCTGTTTACCAGTTCGAAATTGCGACTCGCATAGAAATGGACTACGTCGTCGAACTTAACGACTTCATAGGGCAGTCCCCCCAGCCAATCGTTCCAGTCGTGGACAATCGACATGCCTCGATTACGGCGGTAGGCCTTGAATTCATTTTCTGTACGGACGAGAGAAACCAGTATCGTTCGCAGCGTGAACCACGGGTAATAGATGGCCTTCATTACCGCTCGGCCAACTGGTCCAGAGCAATAAATTTCCTTGACGCGGCGCCATATTCGAGAACGCCAACCCTGATCGTTATACAGGGCAATTGCCAGAGTTCCGTACACCTTGACATTGCGGGAGGCGATGTCCATTGCCCTCCACATGTCACCAGTGTGATGCAGGACTCCCCAGGAGTAGACGACGTCGAAATCGCCGAAGGAGTTCATGAAGCCGTCGTCGAGGGCCGAACCCTCCACAATTGTCCATTGAGGAGCGTCCTCTTCGAACCTCGCCTTGAGTTCATTGGCGCACGCAACGGATGCCGGATCGAAGTCGATGGAGACCACTTCGGCTCCTAGTCGAACAGCGGCCAGTGAGAAGAGGCCACTTCCTGAGCCGATGTCGAGAAATCGCTTCCCGGCAAGATTGTGCACGCCCAGCAAATTTTGAAGCGACTTGATGGCAATCGAAATGCGGGATTCGTCGACGTTCTTTAGAAACGACGACCAATTCTTACCAAAAGTGAATCGTTGCCCGCTTTCAATTTCTTCATTTGCTGACTGATTCACCGGATGTCGATCCCAAGGCTGAAGGCCATCGTTTCAGCACAAAAATCAGACGGCCTGCGAAAGGTGGTTTCGCAGGCCGCAGTCTCATACCAGCAGATTATTCGTCTTTCCCGGCTTCAAGCACAGAAAGGAATGCCTTCTGCGGGATCTCCACCTCGCCGAATTGCTTCATTCGCTTCTTACCCTCTTTCTGCTTCTGCAACAGCTTGCGTTTACGGGAGATATCCCCCCCGTAACATTTTGCTGTCACGTTTTTGCGAAGAGCAGAAATCGTTTCGCGGGCAATCACTCGACCACCGAGTGCCGCCTGAATCGGAACTTCGAACTGGTGACGCGGAATCTCTTCCTTCAGCTTCTTCACCAGCGCACGGCCACGACGATCGGCTGCTGCACGGTGAACAATTGTCGCTAGTGCTTCGACGGTATTTCCTTTCACAAGGATGTCCATCTTCACAAGATCGGCAGCTTTGAAGCCAATGACCTCGTAATCCATGGTCCCATAGCCACGAGTGATGGACTTCAGCTTGTCATGCATGTCATAGATGATTTCTGCCAATGGCATTTCGTAAATCAGCTGTGCACGATCACGGCCCAGGAACTCAGTGCCTTTGTATTCCCCACGGCGATCAGAGCAGAGCTGCATGATCGGTCCCATGTTTGTGGTCGGGAGAATAAATGTCACTTTGGCGATTGGCTCGCGGAACTCCTCGATGGAACCTGCATCCGGGACGTCAGCTGGATTATCGATCGTGACGACTTCTCCGCCCCGCTTTACCAGTTGATAGGTCACGTTCGGGGCAGTTTGAATGAGATCGACATCGGCTTCGTCTTCGAGACGCTGCTGGATAATTTCCATGTGCAGCATGCCAAGGAAGCCGCAGCGGAATCCGAATCCGAGGGCGTCGCTTGTCTCTGGCGCGAAGGAGAAACTCGCGTCATTCAGCGACATCTTGTCGAGTTCGAATCGCAACTTTTCGAAGTCGGTTGCATCGATCGGGTACATCCCGCAGAAGACCATCTGCTTTGGCTGCTTGTAACCCGGGAGTGGCTTTTCTGCCTGATTCGCCTGATGGGTGACGGTGTCCCCGACGTGAATATTTCCGAGAACCTTGACCCCGGTGATGATGTAACCCGCCTGCCCTGGGCCCAGTTCGTCACAAGCTTCCATGAACGGACGGAACTGCCCGATCTCGATGACTTCGTGAACTGTTGCCCCTCGCATGAAGCGAATTCGATCACGCTTGCGAATCGTTCCGTCAATCACACGGATGTAGGTCACGACACCGCGGAAGTCGTCGTATTTGCTATCAAAAACGAGAGCACGAAGTGGAGCGGCTGGGTCGCCCTTCGGCGCCGGGATGCGTTGAATGATCGCTTCGATGCACTCTTCGATTCCGATCCCGGATTTTGCACTGACCCTCAATGCATTCGAGGCGTCAAGTCCAATGACATTTTCGATTTCTTCGCAGACTTCATCGATGCGAGTAACCGGCAGATCAATCTTGTTGATAACCGGAATGATTTCGAGGTTGGCATCAATTGCAGCGTAAGCATTCGCGACCGTTTGAGCCTGCACGCCCTGGAAGGCATCGACAACCAGCAAGGCCCCTTCGCACGCGGCGAGACTTCGGGAGACTTCGTAGTGGAAGTCGACGTGTCCCGGTGTGTCGATGAAGTTGAGCTGGTAAATGGTGCCTTTATAGTTGTAATTAATCGCGACCGCACGTGCTTTCACCGTGATGCCACGTTCCCGTTCGACGTCCAGATCATCAAGGAGCTGGGACTGAAAGTTCCGCTCATCGATCGCCCCGCTTTTAAGCAGCAACTGATCAGCCAGCGTGCTCTTGCCGTGGTCAATGTGTGCGATAATCGAAAAGTTACGGATGTGTTCCGGCTTCATATGAGCAAATTCGGGGTAAACGTGGCGTAGTCCATCACCGGGTGTTTCCGTTCAACCGTCTCTATTATCCCAGTTTTTGTAGAGCCGGGAAGATTCTTGCGGATCTTTCACGCAACGCATGCATGAGACGGACCCTGAGCGGAAACTTCCATCATAACGCATCGCGTCTTAAAGCGGTACAATTCTCCGCCTTGGCCGAGGACATTTCTCTTTAAGAATTTACGGCTTTCGCAGCGCAGAACGGCTTCGCAGGAGAAATTCGAAGAGTTGAGTTCCTGTGAGTCAAAGAGACTTTCGCTCACAGGAACCCCGAATCAAGCCGAATTTCAGGTCTGCGTACTCACTCTCGGATTGAAGAGAGGGCGAAATACACTGGAAATTGCCTATCTTCCAAGGATGTCGTAAACATCCAGGTCCGAGTTCGCTTCATCGAGCTGATTTCGGATGTTTTCGTTCCCTGCGAGGCCGGCGATTTTTCCGAGCAGAATGACCTGCATTTCCGGGTTTTCTTCCGGGGTGACCAGTAGGAAGAGAAATCGAACAGGGTCCTGGGAGTGCGCGTTGAACACGATACCGTGATGGCTTCGCCCGAACACAATCAATGGTTTTTTCAGGCCAGGGCACCGTGCATGTGGAATTGCGATTCCCATGCCCACGTCTGTGGAAAGTTCCCGCTCTCGTTCGAGGGCAAGGTCCGCCACCGATGTGCTTGATGGCAAGGCTGATTCAGGAATTCGATCGGCCAACTCTCGGATCGCATCCTCAGAATTTGAGGCAGTCATTTCGAGAATGATTCCACCATTCTGAATCGAATCGGTGATCGAGACTTCCTGATGGCGTGGGTATTCGTCTTCAATGCGTCCGATGACCTGCTCCAGAATGTCTTCCAGAGTAATGACACCGACGGGGCGTCCCAGGCTTTCAACCAGACAAATCGTGTTTCCCCCACTCTGCAATCGAGTCAGCAGAGAGTGAACGTTGACGTCCAGTGCAACGCGTGGAAGATCGCGGACCAGACGGGTCCAATCTGTTCCTGATGACGTATCGCCGACGAGATCTTTCGCGAGCAGGTATCCTTCGACCTGGCCGGACGAAGCGTTGACAACCGGCCATCGCGAGAAGTGTTCTTCGGAGATCTGATGACGAATCTGTTCGATAGTTGCGTTCGATGACAGACGTTTGACTCGCGGCCATGGAACCATCAGGTGATGGACCTGTTGCTGGCTCAGATTCGAGACGTTCTCCAGCAGAAGACGCAGACGCAGGTCGCGAACGGTCCGTTCCACAACATCTTTGCTTGCCCCGAAGTCAGATAGCACGAGTCGAGCAAGTGCAACTGCTGCTTCCCCTTCTTCAAAGACAGCTCCTGAAGCGCCAGCGTGTTCCAGTTCTTTGCGTTCCTGCAAATATCGGGCACGAACGAGAACACGAATTTGCGGATTCAGCGATCGGGCCGCATGGATGATCATTCCCACGCCGGACGATTGTGGAAGTGTAACGACAAGATGAGTGGCCCGTTCAACACCGGCCTGTTCGAGAACAGCTTCACGGGATCCGTCGCCGTAGATTGCATCCTGACCTTGTTTATTCGCTTCTGTGACGGAATCCATGTTCATGTCGATGATCACAGTCCGCATTCCGGCTTCCCGGAGCAACTGGTTTACGGAACGACCGACAGGCCCATAGCCAATGACGACCGCCAGACGTTCTTCAGGTGTGGCTGGATTGGCAACTTGTTCAGAAACCACCTGATTTGCACGTCGAATCCGTTGGTCAGTGCGGTAGTTCAGAATTTTCCAGAGCATTGGGCGTCGTCGCAATCCCTGTTCGATTGTTGGGAGTAATCGGAACAGCAGCGGATTGATCGTGATTGTGAGGATGGCAGAAGCGACCAGGGCGCTGTGTGCTGCCTCACTGATCAATCCGAACTTCTCAGCGACGTCAGACAGGATGAAGGAGAATTCCCCGACCTGTGCAAGGGCGAGAGCAACTGTCAAAGCGGTGCGCACTGACCATCCGGTGAGCGCGACAATGATCAATGCGGCGAGCGGCTTCACGATAAGGATGATAAACAGTGCCGCGATGATCAGCAGCGGCTCTCCGATGAGGAAGGCTGGATTGAAAACCATTCCAACAGAAACGAAGAAGATCACCGAAAAGGCATCTTTGAGTGGCAATGCGTCTGCTGCTGCCTGATGGCTGACAGGAGATTGTGCGACCATCATCCCGGCAAGAAACGCTCCCAGTGCCATCGACGCACCGAATGCCCAGTAGGCCCCGGCCGATACGGCGATCGAGAAGACGAGAACGGTCAGTGTGAACAACTCACGAGAGCGGAGTCGGGCAACACGTTCGAGTGCCCAAGGAATAATCCGCATGCCGAAGACCAGCACAATGACAACCAGAACGACAAGTTTGCCAAGTGCCAAGAGGATCGGGATTGCAGGATGAACTGTCGTTGCCGTTTCCACGGCACCCGGTGCAGTCCCGATCGTCGGGAGAATGACCAGAACGATGACGGTTAAAAGGTCTTCGACAAGCAACCATCCGACAGCGACGTGGCCTTCCGGTGAATGCATCACATTTGCATCCATGAGCACTCGGATGAGCACAACGGTACTGGCCACCGAGAGCGCGAGTCCGACGACAATCGACTCTTTGAGTTCGATCCCCATCGCGGTGAAGATCCAGACTGTCGCTAAAGTGGCAACTGCGACCTGTCCGATTGCTCCGGGGATTGCAACCCCCTTCACTGCAACCAGATCTTTGAGGTGAAAGTGGAGTCCGACCCCGAACATCAGCAGAATAACGCCGACTTCTGCCAACTGGTGCGCAATGTCCTTATCGGCAACGATACCCGGTGTGTAAGGGCCGATGACGATCCCTGCAATCAGGTATCCGACAATGGGAGACAGACGCATCCATTGGGTGAGAAGTCCGAAAATCCAGGCACTGGCGAATGCAGCGGCGATTGTCGTGATCAGCGGCAAATCGTGCATCTATCTCTCGTTCGTAAAGTCTGTTTCAGCTTGGTTCTGCAGGCTGACCAAAGTTCCGGAATGACTCGTGGTCAGTTTGTCCGTTGAGAATTGAGCAACCATGCTGATGCTCGTCAACTTGACACTTTAAGATGATCATTAGGTCTGTAACGAATTGACGCGTTACAAGGAAAATTGATCAGAATGCATGTCTACTTCACATCGACAAAGTGTGGCAAGGCCCGTTGCTGTAAGAATTTTGTAAGTTTTTGGATTCGTGTTCGTATCAATTGATTCATATGAACGAGTAAGAGCGATTACCTCCTGAACGTCTTCTGCGGACACGGCTTTCAAATGGGTCTTTCTGGATTCTGGATCTGCGTTCCGACAGTTGTTGTGCCTGTTGACATCAGCTTTCAGAGACCAGAAGTGATGCGCAATTCTCAATGACAAACCATCGAGTTGGGGTCGGCAATTGCAGGTTTAGTAGGAACACTGCATTATCTATGGAGAAGATCAGATGCGGATGGTTCAAACGGAGTGCCTGACGCTGATCGTTGTGAATTGAACAGGGCTTCTGGTCTCGTATTTTCAGAATGCCCTGACTTTCCTTTTTTGGGTTTCTCCGGTTCTTTTGTTGAAATCTTGCACATGCAAAACTCAGAAACTACGTTCGTCAACGAGCCGGCTCAACTGTTGATTTCACGTGAGGGAGGCGTCGTCACGGTTCGATTGAATCGTCCCAATCGTCGGCACGCTCTGTCTCGTGCCTTGCTCGTTGAGCTGGATAATGCCTTGGGACTTTTGGGATCGGACTCCTCCGTTCGCGTTGTTATTCTCGCATCGTCCGGACAGGTGTTTTCGTCAGGGCACGATCTCAGTGAGATGAAGGCTCAGCCAGTAGAGTCGTACGAAAAGTTGTTCGAAGCATGTGCTCGAGTGATGCTGAGAATCCGCGAGTTGCCGCAGCCGGTGATTGCTCGCGTGCAGGGATTTGCGACGGCAGCCGGATGTCAGCTGGTAGCCGCTTGTGATCTGGCAGTGGCGAGTGAAACGGCCAAGTTTGCAACGCCGGGTGTGAAGATTGGCTTGTTCTGCACGACGCCCATGGTGCCACTTGTTCGAAACGTGGCTCCGAAAATCGCCATGGAGATGTTGCTGACCGGACAGCCGATCACTGCTCAGAAAGCATTGGCGGCCGGGCTTCTGAACGCAGTCGTCCCGGATTCAGAACTGGATGCGACAATTCAGCAATACACTGACGCGATTACGAGTTCGAGCCCACAGGTCATCGCCCTTGGAAAACGAGAGTTCTATACCCAGCTGGAGATGACGGAATCGGCAGCGTATCGTCGAGCGGTCGACGTCATGACTCAGAACGCGATGATGCCGGATGCTCAGGAAGGGATCGCCGCATTCCTTGAAAAGAGACCCCCAGTCTGGCAAGACCCTGTCTAAACTGGGGATCTGCGATCATCGCTTGGCATGATCGAACCAAACGTTGTGTCATGCTGGTTTGAAAAAAGGGCGAGGCAGAGTTTTAATCCTCTGCCCCGCCCTACTGTTTTATTGGCTAGTCTTTTCGGCCGCTGTGATTCACTTTCGGCCAGTACTTGTCGAAGTCAAAGTGCGGGCTGTTATCTCCATCATGGCAGCGAACACAGGTTTCGTTCTTTGCCTTGGTCAAAGTCAGTCGAATTGATTCTCGACCAGCGATCATTTCTGGAGTCACTGGTGTTCCGCGTTCCCAGGCAGTCTCGGCTTTGACGTGTGCCGACCCGGGACCGTGACAGTTTTCGCATTGTTGGCCAGCCAGCAGCGGCGTTTTCTCCATGTCGATGAAGCCAGACTCATACCGCAGCGCACGTTGTGGATCCCAACCGGTGACGTGACATGCCAGGCATTCCGGGTCAAAGATTCGAGAGACCCAACTTTCTTCTTTTCCGGGGCGTCCCTTTTCTAAGCTGTCGAACGCATGAGCGTGTTTGGAGTTCTTCCAGACGTTGTATGCGTGTGTATGGCATGTTTTGCAGGAATCGACCCCAGTAAACGAACCGCTTTGAGGGTTGGGAATCGAGTGGGCTGAAAGCTCTGGCCAGGCGGCTTTCAGATCGGCCTGATAATTCCGCATCAGGTCAATCATGAGTGGCAGATCGGTGAAGTAGTCGACACTCAATGGAACGATTGTCGATTTGAAAGTTTTGTCTGGATACAGGCCGACAACTGCGGCGTTTTTCCCTTTGCGTCCCACCTGTACCAGCAATGTCTTCCCGATATAGACCGGTTCCAGTCTCGGGTCCTCTGCGCTCCCTGCCGTTACGACAATATTAAAGTCTGGGAACTCCTGGGCGAGAGCTTGGGATTCTTCCATGCTCGATGCAGACAACAGGACGAGGACGTCAACTTTCTTGGCCTTTAACGCCTCAATGACTTGAGGCAGAATGGTTCGCGGGTCGTCAATCGACAGTTCATTGGGGTCACGCAGAACGCCGGCGTTCTCAATCGATTTCTTTGTGCTCTCTCCTGTGATGGACGCGACCCCGACTTTGAGACCGCCAACTTCGACAATCCGGGATGGAGTCGGAGTTCCGAGGTCTTTTGATCCGAAAATCGTGACGTTACTGCTCAGGAATGGCGTATCGAACCCTGTTTCGGCTGCGAGGTTGGTGAACTGGGTGAAGATCCCTTCTGCCCCGAGCAGCAGTTCTTCTTTTCCTAACGACATCCCTTTGTAACCCAGTTTGTTCAGTCCGTTCAGGATCGACGCAAACTTGATCTTTGTCTGGGGATAGTTGATTCTGGCATCGTTGAGCGAGCCTCCGACATCAAATGCTGTGACAGGCCACTTCTTTTCTTCACGAAGTTGGCGCAGCAAGTCGCCTCGCATGGCAAAGCCACCGGATTGGCCTTCCGTGCAGCCACATGGCTCAAGATATCCATGAATATCGCCGGTGAAGACGAAAGTCGCCTGAGGCGCTCCCCAATCAGCCAGTAATGCTTTCTTCTCAGCAGGAGAACTTGCGTTTGTACCGGATGTCGAGGGACCGTCAGTCTTGGTTTGCGGATTGCAGGCGCCAAGGCAGGCCACCATCCAGAGTCCAGCCAGACCACCGATTAGCGGCTTTTTCAGTGGCGATCCGGTCGGGGACGAAAACCGCATGACGTACTCCATTACTCGGGTTCTGGCGCGAGAACGATCCATGTTGCGAAACCAAAAAGTGCTGCCGCTGTTGACCCGAAGGATTGTAGCGAATGCACCAATTCCACGTCAGCCCCCTCCAGGCTTGAAAAGGTTCTGAATTGCGGCCGGCTGAACATCGCGAGTTGTCGCAGTCCCAAACTCATCCGCGTTATTCGGCAAACGTCTGTGCTTGCATGGGGAACGGTTTATTCACGAAAGCGGAATGTTATGGGGTCCCGTGTGTCGCCGTTAGTTCCTGTGAATCATTCGTTTACGAAGATGGTGGTGAACTCAAATGAATTTCCTTCAACGGCGAATGCTCATTCGTTGATGCGTCTTGGCTGTTCATTGGCAGTCTTTGCTGAAAGTCGGCGTTGACTTTAACGGTTAGTGAAGGCTGTTCGTTCTTGGCGGAAATCCAGAATGGCCGGTATGGAAATGTCGATGCGACATATTGTCATGCTTCGTTGCGATTGCGCTCACATCGCTGCGAAAACGCTTCGGCACGCCTTGCCGTGAACCATCAACCTTACCGTTGATCTGCTTTCCTCTCGCCATTCTTGGCGGGTTATGCGTTTACGTTTCTAGCTCAGTGGCGGAGTGCTCCCGCTTGCTGCGCAGCATTCAGATCCCGGAGTGGACACTGATGCGCAAAGTGATGTCGGCGGCTTGGATGCTTTCATTGGCATCCATGCTAGGAATCGTCCCTGTAACTCAAGCAGGAGAAAATCAACAAGCGGCTCAGGCAGATTTGATCTTCAATGCTGGTGAACCTTCGCTGATTCAGCAGGTGACCCATGAGAATTGCGCGATCGATGCCTGTGACCCAGTGACTGGTGACGCGTGTTACGCAACGACAGGGTGTAGCAAATACTGGTTCGGGCCCGATGAAGCCTGGGATCTGGGGGACACGCTGTTCGAACCTGATTCAGGGTGGGATATCGGCGGACATGTTCAGTTTGGCTACCACAATAAGTCAGACGGGATGTTCAACAACGTTCCAGGCAAGTTCCATAACCATCAGTCATGGTTGTTTGTGGAAAAGGTCGCGGACGGAAGTAACGGGCTCGGGTTCGGGGGCCGTATCGACGTCATGTACGGGGTCGACGGTACTGACACACAGGCATTCGGCAACGATCCTGGCGTGTTCGACTATCAAAACGGCTGGGATCACGGGATCTACAGCTTCGCAATGCCCCAGCTGTATGCAGAATTCGCATATGGCAACTGGTCATTGAAAGCGGGTCACTTTTATACAATGCTCGGTTATGAAGTTGTGCCTGCAACAGGCAACTTCTTCTATAGCCATGCCATGACCATGTATAACAGTGAAGCGTTTACGCACACCGGTGCATTGAGCACATATTCGGCCAACGACAATGTGACCTTCTATGGAGGTTGGACATTGGGTTGGGATACCGGATTTGATCAACGCTATGGTGGCAGCAGCTTCCTGGGCGGTGTGAGCATTGCTGCAACCGATGACCTGATATTCACCTATATTATCACTGCAGGTGACCTCGGGAACATTGGCGAAGGTTATACACACAGTTTAGTTACAGACTGGAACATCACCGATCGGTGGGAATACGTTATTCAGAGTGACTTGACTGCTTTGAAATCAAACGGCGGCGGGAACTATGACACCATTGGTGTGGACCAGTATCTCTTCTACACGATCAACGACCGATACAAAGTCGGGGGTCGCGCTGAATGGTGGAAGCAGAACGGCACTTCATACAATGCAGTCACTGGCGGTGTGAACATCACCCCAATGGCAAATCTCGTGGTTCGTCCGGAAGTTCGCTATCAGTGGAGCCCAAGCGAAAACGCATCTGCTCTGCCTGTGAACCAAGGCGCAATCTTCGGGATCGATGCTGTCTTGAAGTTCTAGGCGATCAATAAGCCTGATCGGCAACCTGATGTTGTCTCACTGTGCTTGCGGGGGCAGCTTCAGAGACAATTCAGAATGCTCAAAAATAAACGCAGAGACACGTCACATTGATGTGTCTCTGCGTCTTTTGGTTTCTGACGGGTTAGCCTGTCGTGCTATTGAAAAAGCCCGTGTGGCGGACGCATCTTTGAACTGAGTTGAAAGTCAAATGTTGAACCCGACGGCTCGACCTTTGCCCCTTGGATGATGATGTTGGGGTTAAATACCGTGTACACTGGTGGCATCTTCTCAACAATGTCCATTTGCCCTCGATCTGCTCCATCTGGAATTGGAGAGCCATCTGGACGAGTCATCTGGGAAAAAGTAACCCCATAATCTCCGACAGGACAGCCCGGCTTACCAGAGTAATCGGTAACGGTGAACTTGCCTTCTTGGTCAGTGACGGCAAAGCCTCCGTTTCCTTTTGTACCGGGGGTTGGATTAAACATGAGAGTTGCTTTTACTAACGGCTTTCCGTCCATGTGGGCGATCCCTGACACTGGGACGAGTGCTGGACCTGGATCCACTTTTTCACCGCATCCAGATGAAAGTCCTAACACAAGGCAGGAGGCAAGTAAGGTCGACGTTGTGGAAAGTTTGAGGCTTAATCGTTTGAATGCGCACATGGTGAAGCTTCCTGCAGTGGATGCTTAAGGCTGGGATAAATGCGGTGTAGGCAATCTCATGAATGGGTGTCACATGATCTCTGTGAAACCGCTCGTGAGAATTCAAAATGAGTAAAGAAGAAATGCTCGTATGAGACGAACATTTCTTCCTTCGCGTGTAAGTTCATGGAACGAGAGTTTGTTGACTCACGGTTTAGAACTCTCCAAGAACGACACCATCAGCGATTCTTGACAGTCCTGTTCGGATGGTTGCGTCAACGCTTTTGCCGAGGAATCGGACGGAACCATCTGCCAACAGAACATAGCAGCCACCAACATGAGAGCTGCCAGGTAAGCTGAAAGAACCCAGCTTCCCAATCATTCTTGCCCGAGCATTCGGAGTCGCATCCCAGCTACAGCAGATGTCATAGTTGATCCCAACACCCGTTCCGAGATTGACTCCATTACCAGCATAGACGCTGCATCCCCAATAGTTGCCAGTGCCGTCGTGAACTTCACGAGTGGTCTCAACAATCATGGCGGTGTTGCTTGTCCCGTCTCGGCAATCTCGAACACCTGATTTGGAATTCTCTCCAAACAACCCGCGGGTTGCACTGCTTTCGTTGCCCCAAACTGCACTCGGAGCTGTCCCTGATCCGCTGACGCTGAATCCGTAGTTAATCAATTGGCTACCTGCCAGCCCGCATCCGTAATTTGGTGAAGCTGAGTTGTAGGTCATTTGCCCTGCATCGCTCGGACAGGCAAAGACTTGAAGAATGTTACGAGACAAGCCAGCGTTTGCAGCGATGGCAGCGGGTGTGCCTGCGACAGTGCCTGACCCTGTTGAACTCCATCCACTGAACTGGCTGTCTCGATGCGCAGCAGTAGAATCGTACTTTGCGTACAAAGGTGCCTGATCCATGTATGGAAGTAGTTGTACCCAGCCGGATTGGTTCATCACGATGTCGCCGGTGTTCTTGAAGACCATTGAGTTGTGAGCTGAACCATAAGGAAAGACACTGTGCACGTCATGGTAGTTGTGAAGTGCGAGCCCAAATTGCTTGAAATTGTTTTGGCACTGTGACCGCCGAGCTGCTTCACGCGCCTGCTGGACTGCCGGGAGAAGGAGCGCGATGAGTATCGCAATGATTGCGATGACGACCAAAAGCTCAATAAGTGTAAAACCACGCCTACGAAACGACTGCATGACAATCCCCTTGCATAAAGCGACGAAGAGAAAAGATAAGAACGCAAATCGAAAAATTAATGCGCAGTAAATGCGTGCGCATCAAATTGGAAGCGTAATTCTATTGTTATATTCGTTCGGAGTTGATCGACATCCAAACAGGTCAATGGGCTTGAGGATGATCATGAGAACTCTGGAAGGGGACGTCAGTGTTGACGTATTGATCACATCTCGATGAATATCGTGGAGAGAACCCCGTGTTGTGGGTGGCAAGTGCTTAACCAATCACAATATCGAGGAAATTGCCACGTCTCCGCGATTCCACGAACTGTTCATATATTCGTAACCAGAACTCAGTCGAGTTGAGGTTATGGGGTCATCGTGCTTGATGCCATTGTGGTCTTCAAGAAGACTGGATAGGGCGAGTTTTAACTGACTTCGCATCAGTTGGATTTGATTTTAGACGTGTTCATTAAATCCTGTCAATAAAATGTCAATTTTTTTTGATGTTATGCATATGCGATGATTCGTGCATGTCCTCTTACGTGTCAATTTTGTGCGCTTTGCACTGTTAGGGCGAGATCTTCAGAATCTGAGAAGCGATAGTCGTGATCAACTGAGCTGGAGGAGTTCGGGTGATCACGGCTATTTGCTTGCTCGAATCATCAGAGTCACTTTACGTCGATTGGCTTCACTTTTGAGTTTCCAGCCATCGCGGGGTCGGTGGTTCCCCAGTTTCCTGATTCTGCGCGTCCGGCGTACCGCCATTGAAACGTAGGGTCATCAGCAACGGTGACACAGACGTCGTACCACCCTGCACTCTCTTTATGGCTCGTCAGGAATGTCTGAGTGCTGGTTGCGGAGATCGATTGGTTGATTGATGGGACCCCGTAGGAAAGGTCTCTAATGATCAGAGGGACTTTGCGCGTTTGGCTGTGATTAACGATTTGAATTGATGCCTCTGATGAAGGGGGACCGCTCTTTTCATTAAGCTCGTTGAAGACCACTTCCAGTTCTGGAGAGTTTCCACTCCCTCTGAATTCGCGGTAGAAGCCGTTTGGGCCATAGACTCGGAGGCTGTAGCGACCATCCTGAAATGAGTCGAGATTCCAACTGTCAGAGACCGTTTTCCCTGCGGCAACTGCGTAATGGCGGACCGTCATGCCGTCCGAAGTGTCGGAGTAAACAATGAAAGGGACGCCGGAGGTCTGGTCCTGGAACCGGTCCTGTTGCACTTTGAACTGGATCGCAAACTGCTTTTCGGATCTGTTGACTCTCCCGTCCACTGCAATCTGATAAGGCAACGGGCAGGATCGCCGGGTTCCTGACTCCTGTTCCGGGTGAGGTGATCGGGAATCACGCTGCTGTACGAGTTTGACCTCTTCCTCTGACAGCGGGTGGAAACCTTCAGGGAGCTTCTTGAACTGTGCTCGGTGAATGGACTCGATGAAGTCGTCGCGTTGAACGAAGTTAGAAAGTCCGGATTTCTCGATCGGCTCTCTTTGGAAGGATGTTGTCAGATCACCGCAGATCGCTCGACGCCAGTCTGTGATGTTGGTCTCTTCAATTGTCTTCCCGGTTCGGTGCGATAGTAGCTTCTCAAGAAATTGAATGACGGAGGTATGGTCGGTGACATGGGAGTAAACACAGCCCCCTCGACTCCAAGGGGAGGCAATCACCATCGGCACGCGGAAGCCGAGCCCCATCGAGTTCCCCCGAACCGCTGATCGCGGCTTGTGTTTGCGGTCTTGTTCCAGTTCGACAAATTCCAATGTTGTGTCGAGACCTTCAGATGTTTTACCTGTATTGGTGGCCGTTGGATGCGGTACCTGAAATGGGGGAACGTGGTCGTAGTATCCGTCGTTCTCGTCGTAGGTCAGAATGAAGATGGTTTTCTTCCAGACCTCTGGGTTCTGAGTCAGGATATTGAGCACTTCTGAGAGATACCACTGCCCATACCAAGCAGAACTTGGATGGTCAGAGAACCGTTCAGGCGGAACGAGCCATGAAACTGTAGGAAGTTTGCCTTCACTGACGTCTTTACGGAACTGGTGAAGGACGTCTCCTTTGGGGACCTTCACTGTTCGTGTGGTATCACCATCCTGATACGTGATTTCATCGAGTTCGAGATAATCCGGATCGTTGGTGTTCGTGCTGAACGCCTTTTCGTGAATGGCTTTCTGATAGGGCGTCAGCTTCTCGTAGTTCTCGGCCGTGAACTCTTTGCGGTCCTTCTCGTACCGGGCGTGTGACGCTTTCGCGGTGCTCAGGCGACTGCGGATTTTATCGGCGGCTTCCCCTTTCGGTGTCGTCTTGAGTTGGCCTTCGAGCGTCTGTATTTCCGATGCGAGTTCAGTCACGATGCGGTTCAGAAACGACCTGTGACGTTCGTGGAAGCGCACATGGTACTGTGTGAACCACTCAATCGGGTTGTCTCCATAGTTGGAGAGCCACCGCTTTGGTTCACCGCTCAAATCGGTCGGAACGTCGAGCTCGTTCTGATAGATTCTCCAGGAAATGCCGTTCTCTTCGAGGCGTTCAGGGAACGTCTTCCAGTTGGTCCAGGTGCCGTACTGACAATCTTCATTGCGGACCAGTGCTGGCGAATCTGTCGAAGGGGTTTCGCGAACTGTTCCCGTCCAGAGGTGTAGCCTGTTGGGAGTCGTGCCTGTCAGTGTGGAACAGAAGTTCTGGTCGCAGACGGTGAATGCATCTGCGAGAGCATAGTAGAATGGGATGTCTTCCCGAGTATGGTATCCCAGCGTCAACGGCATCGCTGCGTAGTCTGGGTAGCCAGATTTCTTCACTTCCAGCCAGCGGTCATGCTTGCCACCATTGGCTGCATCGACCTGATCTGCCCAACCATGCGGGAGTGTTCCCATCCATGTGGATTTGGTCTCTTTAATATCGAGATGAAACGGGACGAATTTCTCGCCTTTCGGGTTCGTTTGAACCCAGGCAGGATTTCCGTCCGCAAGTTGAACGGCGCGAGGGTCGTTGAATCCACGGACTCCTTGCAGGGTTCCAAACATATGGTCAAACGACCGATTCTCCTGCATCAGCACCACGACGTGTTCGGCGTCGAGATAACTGGAACCCTTCTCTGGTTCGATTGCGCTGGCCCGCTTTATCGACTCAAAAATTCCCCCATTCAGACTGGCAGCACCGGCAAGCATGGCGATGTCTTGGAGAAAATGGCGACGTGTCTGCATGTTGTACTCCGGAGAGTTGGGATTTCTCGGTGGCTGTTGGGGCTGGACGCTGAAATCTCATGGCAGTTGCGAGAAAAGTGGCATAAGTGGATGCCATTGCGTTGATACAGTAGCAAGTGGAAGAGAGAATACCCACGCTTCAGGAGGGAGATTCTCTGAGAGATCTGCGGAAGCGACGGGACAGCAGATTGGTGCGTTGGGAAAATGTTGGTTGCCTGCCTTGAAACCTCGAAATAGCAAGACGTGCTGTATGAACACAACTGGCTTGTCGCTGACTGTTTGTCTCTGGAGTGTGCTCTCGTCTTCACTCCTGCATGCACAATCTGCTGAGATCAAATCTCCACAGCCTCGGATCAACCGCTTTGTGGAGTTGATGGAAGCAGGCAAGCCAGCGTTCGGGATCTTTTCTTCGAACGTGTCGACCAGAACCGGCGCGAGCGTTGCGAGTAGCGGGCTCGACTTTGTCATTATTGATCTGGAGCACTCCCCTTACGATGTCACACGACTGGAAGGGTATCTGCTCGGGATGCTCAATAAGTCAGACATTGTGAAGAACGGTTTGCAGACTCGAACGGTTCCTTTTGTTCGTGTCCCTGCTGCAGGACGGGAGCAGTTGCAGTTTGTAATCAAGCAAGTACTTGATCTGGGAGCGATGGGGATTGTTGTTCCCCATGTGGATACTGCAGAGGATGCGCGAGCGATGGTTGAAGCTTGCCGCTTTCCTCAAATGAAGGGGGTTGCGGATTACGAACCCATCGGGAAACGGGGAGTTGGTTATGGTTGGGCGGCTCGCTATTGGGGGCTGAGTGGAGGGGAATACTCGAACCGTGCTGACTTGTGGCCCCTCGATCCGAAGGGAGAGTTGGTTTTGTGGGTAATGATTGAAACCGGAGCGGCGGTAGAGAATTGCCGAGCGATTGCAGAAACACCGGGAATTGGCGGTTTATTTCTCGGTCCTTCGGATCTCGCGTTTTCACTGGGGGTTCCTTTCAATGATCCGGCTGTCGAAGAGGCGATTGAGAAGGTGGCCGCGATTGGTCGAGAAACGGGAGTTCCTTTGGGGACACTCTGCTCTGGCGCGGAAGTTGAGAAGCGGATGTCTCAGGGGTTTCGCTTCCTGGCTGTTGGTGCTGATTCTGGCTTGTCACGCGGCGTTCAGGATGCCGTGAAAATTGGTCGGGAGTTTAAGCCGACTGCGGCCAAGTGATTTTCAGTAGATCGAATCCTCACTCGCTGGGGGGTGAATCACTGGGCGTTGGATGCATCCGGCATTCAATGCCCACTGTTGTTAAGAGCCGGTGTGGATGGGCGTTGCGTGACATCTGCAGGTGGCGCCCTGAGATTGAATATTTGAGCTGGGCACTGCTATACTTTGCTTTGAAATCGGTCTCTGGAAGATCAGCCGTCTTAGCCTGACGAACTGCTCACCAGAATGATTTCAAATTTTGATTGCCGCTGCTCACTTCTCTGAATTGTCGCGAAGTTCAATAGGGAGCATCACTTTTACCTGGCACGATGTTCATTGTGCGTTTGGGTACGGGGGATGTTTGGCCTTTTTACCGCGACAACATCTGTGTCAATTTCGAATAAAACGCAAATCAATCCTCACAAAGACACTGGCCGTGTTCTGGGGTTCTGGTTTGATGTATTTGAAGTTCACAGCTCTTCAAACATGGCAGGGTTGCTGAAACCTGCCAGTCGTGCTGTGAGGCGTGATTTTCTCCCGATCCAGACCGCTTGGTCATCATGTCCCGTCCATATTGAATGAGGGATTTGCTAATGCTTCGACATGGATTCGTTTTTCCGGCCTTGCTTATGGCATTCGCCTGCCTTGCGCCGGAGGCTTCTGCAGCCCCTCCAGCCAAGCGTCCTAATATCATCGTGATCATGAGTGATGATATGGGGTACTCGGATATCGGGTGCTACGGAGGTGAAATTCAGACACCAACACTCGATTCTCTCGCGAAGGACGGAGTGCGATTCACCCACTTCTACAATACTGCCCGATGCTGTCCGACAAGGGCATCGCTGTTGACAGGGCTCTATCCTCATCAGGCGGGGATCGGGCACATGACAAACGACCGCGGGCACGATGGCTATCGCGGGAACCTCAGTAAAGAGGCCGTGACCATTGCGGAAGTTCTGAAGCCGAGTGGATACCGCACTTATATGTGCGGCAAATGGCATGTGACTTCACAGACCAAGATCGATGGAGACAGGTCAAACTGGCCAATTCAGCGTGGTTTTGAAAAGTTCTATGGAACGCTGTTCGGTGCCGGGAGTTTCTATGACCCTGCCACACTGTGCCGCCAGAACGAGTTCATTACCTGTCAGAACGATCCAGAATATCAGCCAGAAGAGTACTACTACACCAATGCTCTGGCGGATAATGCGGTGAAGTATCTGCAAGAGCACAAGAACGAAAGCCCTGACTCTCCGTTCTTCATGTATGTCGCGTTTACTGCTGCTCACTGGCCGATGCACGCTTTGGAAAAGGACATCGCCAAATACAAAGGTAAATTTGACGAAGGGTATCACCAGCATCGGCTCGCTCGTCTTGAGCGGATGAAGTCGCTCGGGGTGATTACCCCCAATCTGGAACTGACGGCAGGTGCGGAAGACTGGGATGCAGTCAAAGACAAGGAATGGGAAGCGCGCTGCATGGAAGTTTACAGTGCGATGATCGATTCAATGGATGCCGGAATCGGACGTATTGTGGCTCAATTGAAGGCCAGTGGAGAACTCGACAACACCTTGATTCTGTTTCTGCAGGATAACGGGGCGTGTGCGGAGAACATGGGACGCAATGACAATGGGAATGGTCCCGAAAATCTGAAGGCATTCAGCAAGGATGATCTGCAGCCCAAAGGGGCCCCGCCAATGCAGACTCGTGACGGGAAATGGGTCAAACAGGGCCCGGGAGCCATGCCAGGACCTGCAGACACTTACATCGCGTACGGTCGTGGATGGGCGAATGTCAGCAATACCCCGTTTCGTGAATACAAGCACTGGGTTCATGAAGGGGGAATTTCCACTCCATTGGTTGCTCACTGGCCTGCCGGGATTCAGTCTGATCGTCGCGGGAAACTGGAAGATCAGCCAGGTCACTTGATCGACCTCATGGCGACATGTGTTGATCTGTCTGGTGCTCAATACCCTGAAGAATTCGCCGGAAAGAAGATCCAGCCACGAGAAGGTGTCACACTGCGTCCTGCTTTCAATGGAAAATCATTGGAACGACCGCAGCCGATCTATTGGGAACATGAAGGGAACCGTGCGATTCGCGATGGTAAGTGGAAGCTGGTTGCCAAAGAGAATGAACCATGGGAGCTCTACGACATCAGTGTCGACCGGATTGAGTCGAACAACCTTGTCGAGAAGAACCCTGAACTGGCGAAGAAGCTGGCTGCTCAATGGGAAGCCTATGCAGCACGTGCAAAGGTTCTGCCATTGGGAACGTGGCGTGGAGGTGCAGGTGGAGACGATAAAGGGCCTGCCAAGAATCGGTTCGAATTGACGTCAGGGCAGACGTTGCAGCGTGCGCAGGCTCCAGCGATTGCGAATCGCGGATTCACGGTTACTGCAAAGATTGAGACCGCTGATGAGAAGGCCTCTGGAGTTGTTGTGGCTCAGGGCGGTGCTGCTCAGGGATTCACAATCTACCTGCAGGTCGGAAAGCCAGTCTTTGCAGTGCGTTCTCCTGATCAGGTCTTCAAGGTGGAAGGCAAAGCCGCGTTGACCAAGGGCGAGCACACCATCAAGGCGACTTTGACTCCGAAGAAACGCTTGCAACTGACTGTTGACGGCGAATCTGTCTCGGACGACGTGGACGCCGTCTTCATTACAAAGAAGCCAGTCGATGGGCTTCAAGTCGGTCAGGATACCGGCGGAGCTGTTGGAGAATACGAGTCTCCATTCGCGTTCACCGGCACTGTGAAATCTGTACAGATTCAACTGCAGAAAGTTCAGGACTGACAACCATGTTTAGGTTCACGAGGACCAGTCAGAGTGGATCGTCGTCCGTTCGATAGAGATAATTTGAGATCAAATTTCAGGGAGCATGTTGTGTTACATACCTCGGTTCTGGAGTCGCTCCGGAACATGACTGCGAAAGCAAATTTGCTGCGTCTGTCTGCATTGGTTTTGACTGTCTCAAGTTGCATCGCTCTGGCGGAAACGGAGTGTCATGCTGATTCAGGCAAGCAGCCAAACATCGTTTATCTGCTGGCAGATGATCTCGGGCGAAACGATGTCGGCTGGCGAAATCCGGCAATCAAGACCCCGAATCTGGACAAGCTCGCCAAGAACGGCGCTCAGCTTGATCAGTATTATGTTCAGCCAGTCTGTTCGCCGACTCGCGCGGCGTTTATGACAGGACGATACCCGATTCGTTACGGATTGCAGGTGGGAGTTGTTCGTCCGTGGGCGGAATACGGACTGCCTCTCGAAGAACGCCTGCTGTCTCAATCACTGAAAGCAGCTGGATACGAAACCGCAATCGTTGGGAAATGGCACCTGGGACATGTTGCTCCAGAGTATCTGCCGACCAAACGGGGTTTTGATCATCAGTATGGGCACTACAACGGAGCACTGGACTACTTCACTCATGATCGAGATGGCGGACATGATTGGCACAAGAATGACAAAGCCAATTATGACGAAGGGTATTCCACTCATCTGATCGGAAAAGAAGCGAGTCGAATCGTTCAGGAACGCGATCGCAAGAAGCCGCTGTTCCTGTATGTTCCGTTCAATGGCGTTCACACTCCGTTACAGGTTCCGGACAGCTACACCGAACCCTATGGGGAGTTCAAGAACCGCCGTAAAACCTACGCCGGGATGATCACTGCTCTCGATGAGGCCGTTGGCAAAATTGTGGCAGCGATCGAAGAACAAGGTGAGATGGAGAACACACTCTTCATCTTTTCCAGCGATAACGGTGGCCCAAACCCAGGTCAAATCTCCGACAATGGGGAACTCCGCGCCGGGAAAGGGACTGTGTATGAAGGGGGCGTGCGAGTCTGTGCGTTTGCTTCCTGGAAAGGGAAAATTCAACCGGGGTCAGTCGTCAATGAGCCAATGCACATTGTCGACTGGTATCCAACTTTGCTGAAACTGGCCGGGGCCAAGGTTGACCAGCCATTGCCGATTGATGGTCTGGATGTCTGGGACACAATTTCCAAGGGAGCACCATCTCCACGTCAGGAAACCGTTCTGAATATCACTCCGAATGGTGGTGCGATTCGTGTTGGCGACTGGAAATTGATTCGGCGCGAACAAGCCAATGGGGGGAAAGGAAAGCGACCTCCATTTGAGTTGTTCAACATTCGCGAAGACATTCAGGAGAAGAATGATCTTTCTGAAAGTCAGCCAGAGAAGCTGAAAGAGCTGTCAGCGCGTTACGCCGAACTCGCAAAGCAGGCGGTAGCGCCATTGGTCAGTGGGAACGAAACGCCAGCAGGCTTCAAAGTTCCGAAAGTCTGGGGAGAGAAATAGTCTGAACCTCGCTTCAGAGCGTTCATGGTGGGTGTGGCGGTAGAACGCCATGCCCACCATTTTTTATTGCCCATGACCTATGTCACTGACTGAGACGCCGCTTTCAGTTCCGATTTTCGAAGCTTTGCCATTGTGATTCCTCCAGCGACCGCAGCCAATATGACTTCCGCCCCCCAGAAAACGCCGGGCCATGGAACTGGCCATTCTCCGAGTTGAGAGACTCGATTCTGCAGGTAGTCTTCGAAGCGCGGTGTGAACTGCCGCAACTCTTTGGCATACAACTCTTGTGCTTCCGGGTCGTCTTTACTTGCCTCGCGTAACGCATTCAGAATCTCGACATCCTGAGGGCGTTCTTTGGCGAGTTCGTGGCGTGCTTGTTCAAAATGGTAATACGACAACACACCCATGTTGATTGCACCGGCGATGCAGAGAAACGCTGTCAGCCACGGGAGCGAACGTGTCAATTGCGGACGCAGTTCGCCGACGAGCCAGTTCAGAACAAACCCACATGCGATGCCGTAAACGACGTAGAAAATGATCAGTCGCTTGAGCTCTGGCGGAGCGTATGACGCTGTCACCGACAGGACACCCACGGCCAGAAAGCCTGTGAGCAACCATAACGGAGTTCCCCACTTTGAATCGATTCGCCGTTTGGATGTTGGGGAAGATGATGCATCGTTATTGGAACTCGGTGCAGGCTGGTTACTGGTCATTCTGTGCTCCCGAGGTCTCTTCGGCTGGTGGACATTTGATCCGCTTCAGAACGATGAAATATCCGTTCGTATCAACAGGCACGACTTCCCACTGATCGCGTTGATTGCGGAACTCTCTTGTCTCTTCAAACGAGTGGATATCGCTATATCGGTGTCGAGTATCGATCACGATATAGTCTGTATCGTCAGGGACTTTGTCTTCATAATCAGCGACTTTGCGCAGGTAATGGCTGTAGTCGTAGGACCGTTCGTAATGAGTAAATCGTGGGTGAATAAAATCGGTTGAAGCAACGCGTGCTGTTGTTGGAATCAACGGAAGTACTTTTTCGAACTGCTTTGCCCGTTCGCTCTGAACATACAGTGATTTCCAATAGAACGGACTGCCTGAATCCCAGAACTTGATTCCAAGAGGAGACAGCGAGAAGAAGATTCCGGTGACAAATGCAGAACAGAGGATCCACAGGCCCCGCTGATGAATGAGTTCGTTAGTCGGAGACTGTGTCGTTACCTGCTTATTGACGTTGTTCTTTGGAATAGCGATTCCAACGCTCGCACACATCGCCCAGATGATGATGGGGATCATTGGAGCGTGAAAATGGTGGAACGGACCAGGGAACTCCCACGTCAATTCATTCGCCGCGAGCAGTGCAAAGAGTGGAAGCCCGACAAGGAGTCGACGCCAGGCACGCAATGGCATTCCCGCTGGCTGCAGCAGGTGTAGAAAGAGTGCGAGCGTGCTGGCGGTGATCAGGTATTTCCAGACAAGGTCCGGGCGAATGATCAGGTTGATCACGACTTCAAATGCAGACTTCCCGAACTTCTGGAAGTAGCTGACATAGTGAATTTCGCTGCCGGATCGAAACCATGGGAGCACGACCTTTACCACGAAGATCACATAGATCGTTGCCAGCACACAGGTGACCAGCCCGATGATGATTTCACGTCGCCGGAGTGGTGAAGGTGACTTTCTGTATTGCAACCCGCTCTCGATTGCGAGCCACAACCCGAGAGGAGCGATGACGACTGCGAAATCTTCCTGACTGGAGAGTGCCAGCAGGAAGCAGAATGTCATGATTCCCCAGCGTCGTACTTCCATTGCATTGATCGCGAAGAGCATGGCGGGAATGCCAAACGCACTCGGGCGAAACGTTTTCAGGTCGATGGCGATATCGAGGAATTGCAACGGGAAATACAGCAAATAGGCGATGGCCAGAATCGCCGCTGTTCGCTCTGAAGAACTGTGTCTCCTGGCAATCAGGAAGACCGGAATTGCTCCAATCGCGAGTGCCAGTGAACCGCAGGTTTCCATGAAAAGGTGCGACGGCCAAAGCACATACAGGGGGAGCAGCAGCAGGTGAATGACCTGTACGTGTTCGCCCAGGAAGAGTCCTTGATCGAGGTAGCTGCGAAATCCTTTGCCGTGCAGGGTATTCCACAGGTGTTCCTCGTACATTGACGAGTCCCCATGAGGAATCTGCAGGTTGTGCCACAGGCTGAAATTCATTCCGAGTGAAACAACGACGAAAATTGCTGCAACACCGGCGACGATCCATCGTGCTCGTGATCGCTTGCAGTTCGTTGTTGGCGTGACTGTCGTGGTTCCGGTCCCCTGCTCTGCAACTGGCGCACTGATTTCGTTTCCAGCTGGAATCCATTCACGTACGGCTTCCCACAACCACCCGGAAAGCGTTGCCGCGAGCGCCAGTGGCACCGTCCTGATCAACCAGAGTGAAAGTGGCATCTCTGGCAGTAAGAGATTCAGAATCCAAAACACCGACCAGACAATGAGAGGCCATGTCCACCATGTATTCGCGATTGTTTTGGCAGCGGTGAATTCGAGGAACTGAGGCTTTCGTTTCAGGAGTGCCAGCCCGATTACCGGAGCGCAGTTCGCGATGCTGCAGAGAATCAGGGAGTAGAATCCCAGCAAGCCGATCGGGAATGAAGTGAGCACGCTCCCATCTGGGGTCCGCTGAAAACTCGCTCCCAGAGTCGCAGCCAGTCGGGCCCATAATTCGTGACTAAAGAATGCCCCGACAACAATCTGATTTTCGCTGACAAAGAGGAAAAACAGGCTGACAAAGAGCACCTGAAGCGTGAGGCATCCCAGTGCAGCAGGAACCAGTGATGGTTCAGATTTCAGTTTAGAGCGAGATTTCGCCACGGTGAATTCCGTGTTTGTCTGATGGGGAATGGAACTTCATCACTGTACTGTAATTTGCGTTTGAGTTTGCCGTCAGTCGATTTGTTTTGTGAAAGAAGGCCCCTCAGCAATGTGACAGCGGAGGAGCCTTCAGCTTGAATACGATGGTTTCTGATAAATGACTTTCGAGCCGTAGGTATTACCCTCGGATCTGACCGTCACCCCAGGCGATATACTTGTAGCTGGTCAGTTCCTTCAACCCGCAAGGGCCGCGTGCATGGAACTTGTCGGTGCTGATGCCGATTTCCGCTCCGAGACCGAATTCGCCGCCGTCGTTAAAACGGGTGCTGGCGTTGACGATGACCGCAGCGGAATCAATCTGCTGAGTGAACGTCTGTGCGGCCTTCAACTCACGAGTCACGATGGACTCGGTGTGGTGTGATCCGTAGTCGTTGATGTGTTCGATGGCTGCTTCAATACTGTCGACGACCTTGGCTGAGATTTTCAGGTCAAGGTACTCGGTTCGGAAGTCTTCGTCTGTTGCCGCAATGGCTTCAGGGATGAGCTTACGCACCCGTTCGTCACCACGGATTTCAACGCCCTTTGCTTTCAGTGCTGCTCCTGCTCTTGGCAGAAACTCATTCATCACATCCACGTGCACCAGCAGCGATTCAGCCGCATTGCAAACGCCGGTGCGGGAACATTTGCTGTTCACCAGAATTCGTTCAGCCATCTCAAGGTCTGCTGACTTGTCGACATAGACATGGCAGACGCCGTCGAAGTGCTTGATGACAGGCATCGTCGCATCGCGTGAGACACGTTCGATCAATGACTTCCCGCCGCGAGGAATGGTCACGTCGATGTACTCGTTCATGGTCAGGAAGTGCCCGACCGCTTCCCGGTCGGTGGTTTCGACCAGTTGTACGGCGTGCTCTGGCAGGTCGCAGGCGATGAGTGCTTCTTTCAGCAACTTATAGATCGCCAGATTGCTGTGAAAGGCTTCTTTTCCACCACGAAGAATGACAGCGTTCCCACTTTTTACACAGAGTGCTGCAGCGTCTGCAGTCACATTAGGACGTGACTCGAAGATGAAGAAAACGACTCCGAGGGGAACACGCACCTGTGTGACCATCAGTCCGTTTGGTCGAGGATTGCTGGAAATGACCTCCCCAATCGGGTCAGGGAGCGCGGTCACTTCTTCAAGTGCTTTGGCGATGCTTTCCAGTCGTTCCGGTGTCAATTTAAGACGATCGGTCTCGGCACTGGTCAGCCCATATTCCGGGGCTTTGGCGAGATCAAGTTCGTTGGCCACAATCAGTTCTGCTGATCGAGCACGAATCGCCGCGGCGGATTGTCGCAGCCAGTTGTTTTTCTGTTCTCCACGAATCGAGGAGAGTTTACGAGATGCAGCTTTCGCCTGTCTGGCAACTTGCTGTGTGTATTGCTTCAAATCTTCCACTGGAACACGCTGGCTGAATTACTGGGAGTGCGTTTGCTCAGCACTCGGTCGGGTCGCTTGATTCACTCTGAGATGGAATTCTGACGCCTGTCAGCTCGCTGTGGTTCAGGGAGGAGGCGTGATCCTGATCTCGAATGCCGGGGTTTGTTTCTGTAGTGTCGGTTTCAATTGTAGGCGACTGTACCCTCCGGCGTAAATTCGGGCCAATCTGATCCCTGCAGCTCAGGTTTGAAGCGAGGAAGGCACACTGTTCTTTTGGAGAGCCATCAACATGTCCTGCGCATCTCCCGGTGCAGATGAACAAGTTTCAGTGGGTGACGCCCAACGTATTCAAAATACAGGCTGTGTGGTCGAGGATTTTCTGATGCTTTTCTGATTCGTCTCATGAAAATCGCACTCGTTCCCTGATGTGAGAGTCCGATTTTCGTGGACTGGAAATGGAATCAAAACGCAGTCAGTGGCGAGTGTTGATCTAACGCCTGTCTCGATCAAAAGTGACTTTGGTTAGGAAATTTGCAGGATTTGGCATCATGAAGGGGAGGAACAAATCCGAAGAAATGAGGAGGACAATCACCGATCATGGGGATGATGTTTCCCTAAGTTTCGGACGATTGCGAATTGAATCGCAGAACTCGGCACAATGCTCTGGCCGAATGTCGCGGTGTCTTGCTATCTTGTGCCCTCCATTCTTCCGAGCCCGTTGAACCGGCGTTGCGGCCATGAGGAGAGATCATGACAGGTTATACAGTTCACACAGGTTCAAACGACAAGTTTCGGGATGGATGGGGCCGGATTTTTGACGCGAAGTCAAAGAAGAAATCTGGAGAGGCGAAGAGCAGCAAGGATGCGACTCCCAAGCCCACGTCTCGCAAAAAGAAGTAGAGACGCGAATCCATTTTTGGACATAGGAGGTCTTCAATTATGCCAGCGAATCATCAAATGTCTGAGGAAAATACATTATCCATGGAGCGTGCGGACGAAGAGTACGAAGTCATTACGAGCGAAGAAGTCGATAGCATCCTGGATGGTCTCGACGCACTGATCGGATCAACTCAAAGCGAGAATATCCGTCTCTTCCTCGAAGAAGCAGCCAACAACATCTTCTCACTGGTTTACAGTGACGACGAAGATGCAGGTCAGGAAGAAGCTGCCTAAGGCAATTGCCCTTGGCATTCCTGTCTGAAATGAATCACGAAACGCTCCAGACCATTCGAGTCTGGAGCGTTTTTTTATGTCATTCGGTTGCCAGAAAACGCCGTTAGTTCAGCAGATGAGCGAATCGCTGGTGAAGATTCTGCTCCTGAGTGGCAGGTGGGGCCGTTTCGCTTCAGTCACGGTTTGTGGTTGGAGTTCAAGACTTTTCCTGCGGTCGGGATGTCTTCACTTCGCAGATTTTGATAAATGTTTCTGCTACTCAATCTGGATGATTTGCAGGCCGGGCATGTGTGCGGAAGTGGCTGGTTTCGCGGATCCAAACACGTCTGAGAGCGGGTGATTCGATGGATAAGATGCCTCGTCTGGTGTCCCTGGGAGCGTTGTTGCTGAGTATTATCATACTCGGGATCACGTTCTTTAAGGTGCTCGCCCCGTTCTTGATGCCGATGTTTCTCGCCGCAATGACGGCTGTGATCTGCCAGCCGGTTTTCCGGTATTTTCTAGCGAAAATGCCACAGAATGTGCCGTTGGCAGCAGGAATTACAACAGGCGCGCTTCTCGCTGCGTTTCTGGTTCCGCTGACCGTCGTGACGACATTGGCTTCTCTGCAGTTGTATGCGTTTGCAGCGGATGCAGATGAGAAGTCACTGCGTCGGGTTGCGGAATACGGCGTCGAAATCGTGAATCGATTCCGACCAGAAGATGAACAGTTGACGGTTGCCGAAGCGGCCTCCTACATGTCTGGCTGGATGAAAAATTCGTTGACTTCGATCGGGGATAAATCGCTTGGAGCGGCAGGAACAACATTAGGAGCCTTGAGTGGATTCGCCGGCTACATCGCCGCGATGACGATCGGGATGATCGTGTACGGAATGGCCCTGTACTACTTCCTTTCTGATGGCCCTAATCTGCTGCGCATCTCTAAGGAGATGATTCCAGTTGATCTGTCTCATCAGAATTCATTGCTGATGGAGTTTTCAAAAGTCGTTCAGGGTGTTGTCGTTGCGACGTTTCTTGCGGCGGTCGGCCAAGGGATTGCGACAACAGCCGCGCTCGCCTTTCTGGGGTTTCCGCATCTCTTTGCACTGGGAGCGTTAGCCACTTTTGCGGCTTTGATTCCTGTCGCAGGGACACCAATTATCTGGATCCCCTGTGCGATCTGGCTGTTCATGCATGGCCGTGTCGCTGAGTGCATTGGACTCGTGTTGTATTGCAGTCTGTTCGTCGGCTTCCTCGACAATGTGATCCGGACATACGTCCTGAATTCCAATGTGAAGCTGCATCCACTTCTCGCATTCATCAGTGTCTTGGGTGGAATTCAGGCTCTGGGACTGTGGGGGGTGTTTATTGGCCCGATCATTGCCTGCTGCCTGTATGCACTGATCAAGATCTTTAATGTGGAACTCGCCGATCTTGCGAAATCGCGCCAGGCCCCTGCTCCGGTGCTGGATATCGCTGAAGGGGTTTCTGCGGCTTTGTCGGTTGTCGTTCCATCGGTGGTTGAATCAGAGGAATCTGACTCCCAACCGGGCTGAGCCCATCCTCGCCTCCAGCTTTCTCTGCAATCTCTTCACAGCATTGTCGCTTGCAGTCGTTGGGGGAGTGCGCGCCTGTTTCAATTTCGGCGCTTGACGATTGTTTGCATTGGATCGCCTGATTCGGCTTTAGCAGTTTGCCCGGACGTGCCTGACATTTCGAAAATGCGGTCATATTTGTGAAAGCGCCTGCCGATGTAGAAAGAGATACCGCCTGTTTTGATTGCGGGTGTGGACCTGTTCCTATCCGTAATCTGCTGGAGGCACAGGAGATCAGGTCATGGATGACCGTCAGTCTGAATGATTCCCGGACGGGAATGGAGGCAGTTTCTGCCGCTGAGCTCTCTCCGGGAGTCATCAGAGACTGGTTTACATCGCTCTGGTCTTCGTGATTTTGATATTGAGTAAGGAGCGCGAATTGAAGTTCTCGATCATTGATCGACTTCATCCGTCCCCTTGTTCGGAATCAGGCATCATGTTCGCTGTCTGACAGAGACTCCATTTGGCGGAACTACTCAGACGAAACGAAGAGCTTCCATGTTGGCTCGGCGAATCTCCAATCAACTCGCTCTCCTGACGGTCGTACTGTGCAGTGCGTGGACACCGGCCCTGATGGCACAGGCTCCGTCGCGGCCTCCTGCGCATCCAAAAGCTCCTCGGATGGGCGTCATCGACGCACAGAATCGACAGTTGGCAAGCCCGGTTTTCACCATCGCAGGTGGAGTGAAGCAGTCCGGGGTCTATCAGGGAACCGAAGCAACGATTCCCATTGAAGAATTGATCGCTGCAGCCGGTGGTCTTGAACCGAATGCGAGTCTGAATCTTCGAGTTCTTCGGAACAACAACTTACGATTTCAGGTCTTTCTAGATCCAGCCAAGCCAGATCCGGCGAATCGGTTGATGTCCGGTGACATTGTGCTGGTGCAGTCGACTCCAGCGGCCATTCCGCCAACCACAATTCCTGTTGTTTGCGTGGGATTGTTGGATCGTCCAGTCGTGCTGCCACTCGATCCGACAATTCAGACATTGTCTGTTTTAACCGCACGGCTCGGGCAGTCACCTGAAGTTGCGAAGACGGCTCGACTGGTGAGTCCCGTTGCCGACCCGCAAGGTCGTCTGTTGCCGGGAACGATTATCTTCTTTGCTCCGCAAATGATTGACCGAACACCACTGCAGATGCCTGGAGCGTTGCCTGAAGTGCTTGCGCTCAAGCGTCCTGCCGTTCCCAAGAATGAACCTCTAACGGTTCAGGTGGTTCCTGCTGAAAGCAAACCTGAACTTGTCATGGTTGCGGAGACAACTCCCGCAGCAACTCCAGCCGCCGCTGTATCTGATGGTCAAGCCAGCGTCGAACCACTGCTGGATGGGGCAGAGGCGAAGAAGCCGGAAGTCGCGACTGCAAATATGCCGGTGACGGCGACTGCTTCAGGCACTCCAGCCGCCGATAGCACCGCTGCGGCAGCAGTCTCTAAAACGGAACCCGTGGCTGCGGCCAGCACTGAACCTGCTGTGGAAAAGCCTATCACAGAAAAGGCGACTACAGAGCAGAAGGCAACCGAAGCTTCAGAGTCTGCAACGGCCAATGCACCGGCGTCGGTCAGTGAACCTGCTGTGCCGGAACTTGAACTCCCGCCGTCTCCTCAGGTTTCTGCCAACGGGGGACTCATTCCTCCAATGACGATCCGACCTTCATCTCAACCGGCTGCTGGCAACGTCGGTCAAGCTCCAGCGATGGTCTCATCTCTTTCGAACGAGTTATTGGACCCACAGGACCCACAACTCGATTCCGGTGCACCCACTGCTCATCTGTACCAAGAACCGTATGCTGCCGCGATGGGCCAAGTCCAGATGCAGCAGGGATACGGACAGCCAATCGTCTCGGAACTGAATGTCCATCCAACGCAGATGGTGCTGGTTCATGCCGAGAACCAATACGGTGTCTATCGTGAGATGGTTGGCGGCCCTGAGTATGACTCCGGAATGGTGACGCCTGCGATGGGAATGGCTCAGGCGACGACTCATGTGAACACATTGGATCGTGGACACACTCCCTACTTTGCTGAAAGGGCCGCTGAACAGGCAACTGAACAGGCCGCTGGACGGGCGAATCAGCAAGAGAAGATGGGAGCGTCATTGGATCTTACGAAGCACGCTGCCAAATCGCCTGAAAAGGCCAGTTCTCCTTGGGGAGGGATCCTGTCGACGATCTTTGGTTGTGTGTTTATGGTTTCCGCAGGACTGGTCATGGTCTCGATCTGGGCACCATGGAAGAAATATCAGCTCTCTGTGATCCGGATTGATGGAGCACACGATTCCGAAGCGGAATTGACCAACAGCCGAATGCAGGACACTGCGGTCGCTTTCAGTTCAACTGAAGAAACACATCCGACAGCGTCGGTTGGCCCAAGGTCAGGGCCGGTGACTCCTCCTGCCCGTTTTCAAAATGCGGTCAGTGATCTCGTACAGCGCACTTTGCCAGTCGTTGAAGAACAGGTTGTTGTCCCGAAGCAGTGGCCTTTGCATGGTCAAGTCGTTGGACATCGCCGAATTATTCTGAACCAGCCGCATGAGTCGATTGCAGCTCCACACTTCCCTGTCGAGAGTTCGGTCCCGGACAGACACCCGGAGAAAGTGACTCGACAATCGATTGATGAACGGGCGTTGCGAGCCAATCTCAGGGCGGCATTTGTACCAACTCAAGTTGAGAACACCGAAACCATGGAGTGTAAGCGGGATTCCTTCTGCCCGACTCCTGAAGAATCGCCATCCGTGTCATCAACGGTGTCGCAATACGATCAAGTTCTTGCTCCGGTGGAAACGCCTGTGCAATGTGATGACGCTGTTCCTGTTGCGACAGGGAGTCGTGACTTTGACATCGTTCAACCCGATCATTCCCCAATTGTCGCAATGAGCCCGTTAGATCGCGCATTGCGTACCCTCGCTTCGGAGAAACGCGGATGATTGCCGCACTCGATCTTGGAACCAGTGAGTTTCGTTCCTTGCGACGTGATGGTGCACGGTTGGTCGCCCGTCGATTGCCTGCTGTCTACACTGTTCTCGACGACTCAGAACCGAATCGTCGTCTGCTGGAACAATCCCAGATCTCGTACTCATTAACGGCAGATTCACTGGTCATTGTCGGAGAAGCTGCCGGCGAAATGGCAACTCTCCTGTCGAAGCCGCTGGTTCCACTTCTGCAGGAAGGAAGCCTTGGCGACCGCGATCCGATCGGCCGACAAGTTGTTGCCTGGCTGATTGATCTCCTTCTCCCGCAAGCACAGTCTGCGGAAGACATCTGCATGATGACGCTTCCGCGTGGGGAAACCTCAGTTCAGGGCGCTGATAACTGGACCTGTCAGTTTCTGGAGCACATCGTCCAGTTGCGCGGTTACAAAACGACCGTCATGAATCCGGCGACAGCATTGGGGCTCGCTGAACTTGATAGTGACGAGTTCACCGGCGTCTCGATGACCTTTGGGGCGGAATCAACAACATTCAGCCTGACTCATCATTCTCAACCGCTGGTGGAAGCCAGATTCCGCCGAGGGCTCGATGGAATCATTGAGCTCTTTGCTCGCGAGCACAAGAAGTTGATCTGGGATGGAGCCGGCAATTCGTATCTCGATATTCAGGGAGTTCATCGCTGGTTGAAGAGCGGCCGTGTTTCCCTGTCTTCCCCACGATCTGAGCAGGAAGTCTGGTTGAGAGATGCTCTACAGGAGATGCTGCTTTCGACATGGTTCGGTTTGAAGCGCAAACTCTTACATTGCCATGAAACGATTACTCGCCAACCAATGCCGATTGTGATTTCCGGAGCACCGACACAGCTGCCAGGGTTCTCGGCTCTTGTACTTGAATCACTTCGTTTAAGCGGAACGGCGATCCATCCGAGCGAGATTCGTGTTGCTTCCTTCGAGCCGTATTCCGTCGTTCGAGGTTTGTTGATTCAGGCCACATTGACATCGGGAATGGCGGTCTCCGAGATGGAAAAAGCAGAAGCAGCCTGATTCTTGATCTGCCATTAACTGAAACTGAGCAAGGCGATTCAGAGACCTCTGAGTCGCCTTACTTTTTTTGATGCAGCGAGATAAACCGCTGACTTATTATCGCTGAGGAACCGGCTCTTGTGGTGAAAATCTGGGTCAGTTGTCTTCGTGCTGAACGGTCTTTCCTGTCGAAAGTGAAAACCGCGAGCAGACCAGTATGCAAGAACACTTGCAGTTCTGTTCATAAATGGGCAGGATTCAATCTGATCCGACCGCCGGTGAGCGAGAGTCCTTGCGAAATTCGCGAAACTCAATACTCAGGTGGCGTTTGGAATGGATGAATTCATCTGCAGGAATTGAACAAGGGAGCTGTTTTCATGTTGGTTTCTATCTTGCGCGGAACAGGTGCCCTGTCGATCGGCCGCATCTTGACGTTGTGTTGTGCGGCGATGATTCCAGTGCTCGCCGGAAGTGTCGGGCATGCTGCTGATCCTGCGGTCAAGCCATTGAAGGTGTTGCTTGTTCTCGGGGGATGCTGCCACGATTACGACGCCCAGAAAGACATCCTGAAAAAGGGGATTATGGATCGGGCACATGTGGAAATCACAGTTGCTTATGATCCCGACAAGACGACCAAGCATCTGAACCCGGTGTATGAAAAGCCGGACTGGGCGAAAGGGTTCGACGCAGTTATTCACGACGAATGTACTGCCGATGTCAAAGATCTGGATGTGATCAACCGCATTCTGGACCCGCATCGCGACGGCCTGCCTGCTGTTGTGCTTCACTGTGCGATGCATTCATTTCGCAGTGAAGGATTCCCAGGTGTGACTCCATGGTTCGAGTTCACCGGACTGCAGACGACTGGTCACGGGCCACAGGTTCCAATCGACATCAGTTTCACCGAAGCTGAGCACCCGATCACCAAAGGGATCTCCGATTGGACCACTACCAACGAGGAACTTTATAACAACAGTGCAGGCAAGCTGATGGACACTGCCAAAGCGCTGGCCACCGGGCATCAGGTCACGAAGAACAAAGAAGGTAAGGAAACTTCGACAACGACCGTGATCGCCTGGACGAATACCTATAATGAGAAAGCCAAAGTCTTCGGAACGACTCTGGGCCACAATAACGCAACGGTTTCTGACCCACGTTATCTGGATCTCGTTACTCGCGGATTGCTTTGGTCTTGCGGCAAGTTGGACTCAACCTACTTGAAGTCACCGGCCAAGTAATCTCCCGTCATCGATTGTGTGGTCGCGATACACAAGAGATGACGGTTCTGATTTGCAATGGATTGAAGAAGACGGGGTGCAGGCCAGTGCTGGTTTGCGTCCCGTTCTTCATTTGAGGACAAGACCTTCCGCAGGTTCGGCTGCGTAATCACTCTTATTCTTAAAATCGCTATCACCTGCAGGATCACCCTTCTCCGCAGAAAGCAAACTGGAGGAAGCTGACTGACTGGAGCAGGAAGATTTCACGATAGCAGCTTTGCGGATTATCGACAGCTTCTGCTGTTACTCCGGAACAGACTGCGACTCGATTTTTCGCGCGTTTTCGCTTCCGAATCCTCTTTCGCTGACATACAATTGGATTTTGATGGATTGCGTCCCGATCTGGAATTCAAGCAGAATTCAAAATCGACGCCCCCACCAGCAACCCTGCATTTCCTGCCAGCCCTATTGTCGTTTGACCTGAATTTGATGCAGTCGTTATGGTGTGACTCCCCGAATCACCCCAGCCTGAAAAGGCGATCTGTCTAGACAGACTCGTCGCCCTCCCCGCCTTGTAAAAAAACGATGTTCGAGAAGGACAGGTCGATGAATCGCATCTCAGTCTCTTCCTTCTTACTGCTTGCCTTTCTCTTCGTGCCAGTCCTGTCACTGAGTGCCGATGACAAGGCGGAAGAAGCCGGCTCAAAAGGGCGGGAACTGTTCGAAAAACAGATCCTGCCGATTCTGACAAAGTCATGCTATGAGTGTCACGCAAAAGATTCTGCGGAGATCTCTGGGGGACTGGAACTCGACTCGCCAGTAGGCATGCTCAGAGGGGGCGAATCCGGGGTTGTCATTATCGCGCACGATCCGAAGAAGAGTCTTCTGGTTCGAATGCTCCGCCACGAATCTGGTGTCTCAGCGATGCCTCCCGATGGCAAACTGAGCGATGAACAGATTTCCGCAGTTGAGGAGTGGATTCGACTCGGGGCTCCAGATAGCCGTCAGGCAACAGGGAAAACCGCCCGCGAAGATCGCTTTGAAGCTGCACTGAAACATTGGTCTTTGCAGCCTCCTCAAGCCGTCACCCCACCGGAAGTAAAACAGAAGGACTGGCCGCGAGGAGCGATTGACCAGTTTGTTCTGGCCAAAATGGAGCAGAACGGGCTCGTTCCGGTCTCTGACGCTGGCCGACGCACGCTCATTAGACGTGTCTATTTCGACCTGATCGGCATTCCTCCGACGCCAGCGGAAGTCGACCAGTTTCTTGCCGATCAGTCCCCCACTGCACTCGAAACGGTGATCGATCGATTGTTGGGCTCGCCTCAATTCGGCGAACGTTGGGGAAGGCACTGGCTCGACAGCGTCCGCTTCGCGGAATCGAGCGGACTGGAGTTCAACTTCACTTATCCGCATGCGTGGCCGTATCGCAATTATGTGATCGATTCGGTCAATCAGGACAAGCCTTATGACCTCTTTATTAAGGAGCAGATTGCCGGGGATCTGCTTCCCCGCAGCGAGTCTGATACTCCAGAGGTGATTGAGGCCAGACTGATCGCACCAAGCATGCTGTCGTTTGGTGTGAAGCGTCATACCGGCGGAGCAACCTTCCAACTGGATATCGTGGACGACCAGATCGACACCATCTTCCGGTCGACGCAGGCACTGACGGTCAACTGCTCACGTTGTCACGACCACAAGTTTGACCCCATCCCGACGAAAGATTACTACGCACTGGCCGGAATTTTTCTAAGTACTGAGCCGCTGTATGGGACGATCAAACAGAAGTACAGCAACTTCCCCACAGATCTGCTGCCGATTGGACCTAACGCTGCGGAAATGCATGCCAAGGTCGTAGAACACCAGAAGATTGTCGATCAGGCAGATAAGGACCTGACCGCCAAACGTGCAGAACATACGAAAGCAACGGAAGCCGAAAAGGCTGCTACTGCGAAGAAGGAAGAAGCAGACAAACTGGTTCAGGCACAGACAACCGAACAGGTTGAAGGCCCTAAGCCGGAAGCCACTGCTGCACTCGATGAGGCCATCGCCGCACTGAAGACTGCGACTGAACAGGCTGTCACATTAAAAGCTGAAGTGACCACTCTTGAAACCAAGGTTGCAGATCTCAAGAAGGCAGCGCCTCCACGGCCGCAGTATGCCATGAGTGCTAGAGACAAAGCGAAGCCGGACGATACGACCATCGCAATTCGGGGCAGTCCTAGCCAACGTGGAGAACGGGTCCCACGAGGATTTCTGAGCGCGATCAAAGTGTCCCAGCAGAAAGAAATAGACAAAACCCGCAGCGGTCGTCTGGAACTGGCTGAATGGATTGCCAACTCGGAAAATCCACTGACAGCCCGCGTCCATGTAAACCGCATCTGGAGCCACCTGTTTGGACGAGGCCTGGTCGCGACGACGGATAACTTTGGGATTCTCGGCAAGGAACCAACTCACCCTGAACTGCTGGACCATCTGGCTTTGCAGTTCATGGAACAAGGCTGGTCTGTCAAGAAAGCCATTCGAACCATCATGCTCTCTCGGACCTATCAGCTGAGCAGTGAACGTACCGAAGCAGGCATGAAAATTGACCCTAACAGTCAATATCTGTGGCGCGCCGCGCCGCGGCGACTGGAAGCAGAGACGATTCGCGATTCCATTCTCGCTGTCAGCGGCCAGTTGGATCTGAATCGACCTGTTGGGTCGACTGTCACCGGCCTGGGAGATCAGCTGGCGCGGGAAATTCCTCTGGAAAAGATTCAGCCGCCTAGCAATCACCGCAGCGTCTATCTTCCGATTGTTCGCGATTATGTGCCGGAAATCTTTGACCTGTTCGACTTCCCGTCTCCGAGTCTCGTCTCGGGACAACGCAGTGTAACGAATGTTCCATCGCAGGCACTTTATCTCCGAAACTCCGCATTTGTGACGGATCAATCGCGACACGCTGCTCGCCGATTGCTGGCAGTGGCGGAAGTCACAACAGACGAGCAACGGGCGGATCTCGCTGCACAGTGGGCATTCGCAAGGCAATTGACTGAGGAACAACGTGCCGGCGTCGTGCAGCTCGTTGAAAAAGTCAGGCAATCCAAACCTGACGATGAACAGGCCAACGTCAATGCTTGGGCTGCCTGGTTTCAGGTGATGTTCAGCACGGCTGAGTTCCGGTATCTCGTCGATATCCCTTAATTGCCGGCGACTGGTCGCACCGGCCACTGTCGAGCATTACACACAGTTACTGGCAAAGCGGTTTAATACAGAAAGGCTTCTGGCTTCGACCTCATCGTCAGACCAGAAGCTTTCGACCGTTCCCGAAATTTCAGTTCAGGAGTTCGCAGTCATGAGCAGCAATTTTTCACAGCTGAATTTTTCACGGCGTGATTTGCTCAAAGTCGGTTCATTCGGACTCGGCTCACTCATGCTGACCGGGTTAATGCCACGCATGGGGCACGCTGACATGATGGCCCCCCGTCAGCCGAATTTTATCCCCAAGGCGAAACGGGTCATCTTTCTGTTCATCAACGGTGGTCCGTCGCAGTTCGAGTCATTCTCCTATAAGCCGGAGTTGAAGAAGCGGGACGGCAAGGACGGCCCCAAGAAAGGGAAACTGCTTGGTCCCCAGCTGAATTTCGCCCAATATGGGGAAAGCGGGATGTGGGTTTCCGAGGCGTTTCCACATATTGCCACTCAGGTGGACCGTATCTGCATGCTGCATGGGATGCAGACGGGCAGCAATGGACATGAAACCGCGATCCCGCTGCTGCACACAGGCGATTTTCAGTTTGTTCGCCCTTCCCTGGGCTCCTGGATTGCCTATGGACTGGGAACAGAAAATCAGGACCTGCCTGGAAACTTCACTATCAAGCCGACACGTACGTTCGGCGGTCCTTCCAATTTCGGCAGTGCCTTTCTCCCGAGCACCTTTCAGGCGACCAGACTGGGCTGGGAACATCAGGACATCAAGAAGGCATCCATCTATAACTTGCAGCCGACCTTGGGACTCACCTCCGAGATTGACCGTGAGACACTGCGTCTCACTCAGTCATTGAACGAGCAACTGCGCGGGCAGTCGGATGAAGTTCAGGGAGTCATGGACTCTCTTGCACTCGGCGAGCGGATGCAGCGAGCTGTTCCGGATGTCCTCGACCTGTCCCGTGAAACCAAAGAAACACTGGAAATGTACGGTGTTGACCAGAAGCCAACGGACGATTTCGCGAGGCAGTGCCTATTGGCTCGTCGCCTCGTCGAGTCGGGCGTTCGATTTGTTGAAGTGATGTCGAGTGGCTGGGACCATCACAGTAATCTCGACAAGTTCAAAGATAAGGCCACAACAATCGATAAACCTGTTGCTGCTCTTTTGAGCGATCTGGATCAGCGCGGACTGCTCGACGATACGCTGGTGATCTGGACAGGGGAGTTCGGTCGTCTTCCAGAAACGCAGATTCTCTCTGGGAAAGAATCACTCGGTCGCGACCACAATTCAAAAGGGTTTACCGGGTTCATGGCTGGCGGCGGTGTCCGCTCAGGCCTGATCTACGGGCAGACCGATGAGCTGGGACATCAGGCGATCGAAGGTGCGATTCCATTGCATGACTTCCACGCCACCATTCTCCACCTGCTGGGACTGGATCACACGAAATTGACCTACCGCTACGGTGGTCGCGATTTCCGACTGACGAACGTTTCTGGGAACGTCGTGAAGGACATCATCGTTTAACTGCTTCGAAGCGGTTAGACAGCTGGTAAGACCAGAATTGGGGGGGAGAAAGCCGCTCTGTTGAACGGGGGCTGCTGCTCCCCTGTTCTGCCCCAATGCAAGAAGTCCAGTATGCTGGCGCTGTCGGAGCAGTGTTGCAGGTGAGATCGCAGGGTGAGTGAAATGGCACGAGCAGTGCTAGAGCATTTTGCAAATTGATCTCCACATGATGTGTCGAATTTGGGAGAGTGTGTCGCGTCATGGAGGACCATTATGTCGAATGCACTCTCCGTCGATTTGCGGCGTCGGATACTGGAAGCGATTGACCAGGGTGTCAGTCAGTCTCAGGTGGCTCGCACGTATCGGGTCGACCGGAAAACAGTTTGGAGCCTAATTCACCATCGTCAGAAAACCGGATCTCTCGAACCGATCCGTGCTGGAGTGGGGCGAAAATCCAAAGTCGCCCATCGTCAAGCGGACATCAGGCAGGCCATTGCAGACAATTCCAGCCTGACGTTGCAGTCCCTGATTGATCAGTTAGGGTTGGCCATCTCTGTTTCAGCATTGAGTCGCACCTTGCGTCGTTGGGGAATCCGGCTCAAAAAAAGTTCTGCACGCCTCAGAACAGCAACGTCCTGACGTGAAAGAGAAGCGTCGCTGGTGGGGGATTCTGGTTCGCCCCAAGCCCCAGCAGAGGCTCATCTTTCTCGATGAAACCGGGGCCAACACGAAGATGGCCCGACTTTACGGTTGGGGGAACAAGTCGGAACGTGTCCGCAGTCAGGTGCCACATGGGCACTGGAAAACGATCACATTCATTGCCGCACTCCGCTGCACCGGCGTGACGGCCCCCATGGTGCTGGATGGCCCCATGAATCGGGAATCATTTCTGGCGTACATCCAGCAGTGTCTGGTTCCGACATTGAATCGCAAAGAGATTGTGGTGCTGGACAATCTCCCTTGTCACAAACAGCCAGAAGTCATTCAAGCCATTGAAGCGGTCGGGGCCAGCGTCTTTTATCTGCCGCCTTATTCACCGGATTTCAATCCGATTGAGAAAGCGTTCTCGAAGCTGAAAGCACTCCTCCGCAAATTCGCCGAACGGACCATTGAGAACCTCTGGAAGCGAATCGGAGCCCTCATCGAAACCTTCACTCCCAATGAATGCCGAAACTATTTCCTGAGTTGCGGATACAGGGGAAGTTAAAATGCAAATTGCTCTAGTCTACGCACGGCAACACACTGCCAAAGGTGTGAGTCGCAAGTCACTTAATAATGCGACTTGCCGGACCCATTCTGCAATGCTCAATCGCTGCGGACTTTGCGATAACTCTTCCCGGTGTTCAGCAGTGACACAGCTTTCGTGTGTCCCCTGAAATTGTCTTTTGCGACTCGCACGCAGCAGTCTTTCTCCTATCGAGAAGACTGCTGCGCGGCCATATGAGAGACAGAACCGGTCTAAAAGATCTGCGGAAGATTGACTTTGAATTCAATCTTGTGAATCGTTCCCGTGAACGGAAACGTTCCATTCTCTGCGTAGATGGGTGTGACAGGCGTAATGGAATCTCGCCCGACTTCAAATGGCTCCAACCCGTGGCGATAGGTCGACTTGGTGAGTGTCAGTTCGCCAGCCGGACTGTCGTTGATGCTGAAGGTCATGACTCCCCCTTCTGTGACGGCCGCTGAAGGCTGAAAATTTGTCGCCTTGAAATCGATGGCAATTGCCACCGGACCTCCGGTCGGCAATGCAGATGGGGATTCGTATGTGAAGGTTTCGAATCCATAGAAGTTGAAAACGTAATTCAGTTTGCCATCTTTAACGAAGAGCGACCATCCGCCTGTTTCTCCGCCAACACATGCGATGACTCCTTCTGCGCCGCCTTCAGGGATCGTGAGATTGACCGTTGCCTGATGCGAAATTGGCGTGATAAAGGGACCAACAGCCTCTGGAATGCTGACGTCATTTCCGTAGTAAGTCCAAGTTGAGCGGAAAGGTGGCTTTGCCCGAAGTCGGGGATCGAAGCGGGGTGTCAGTCGATCATCCAGTGGGAAGATATTGCAGCGTTTTGCTTCTTCATGAAAGAGCTTCTTGAGCTCATCGAGCTTCTGTGGGTTTCTGGCAGCAACGTCATTGAACTGAGTGAAGTCTTTACTCAGGTCGTAAAGTTCCCAGCGATCATTGTCGAAGCGGTTGCTGTTCCCGTTTGTTTCCCATGGCAGGCCGTGACGCGCACTGGCGATCCAGCCATCGTGATACATGGCCCGATTTCCCATGATCTCAAAGTACTGTGACTGTCGCTGCTCCTTCGCCGTTTTGTCGTCAAAGGAATATCGCATACTGACCCCTTCGATCGGGATCTGCTCGGCTCCATTGACCTGAGTTGGCGGGGTGATTCCAGCTGCATCGAGGATCGTAGGAGCGATATCGATGACGTGATGGAACTGTGTGCGGATCTCTCCCTTGGTCTTGATCCCTTTTGGCCAGTGGACGATCAATGGATTGCGTGTCGCACCAAAATGGCTGGCAATCTGCTTGGTCCATTTGAACGGAGTGTTCATCGCCCAGGCCCAGCCGACCGGAATTTGTGGTGCAGAGCCCGGGGCGCCGATCTGATCGAGGCGATCGCCGACACCTGCTGCGCCAGGGTTGAATCCAGACAGACTTGCGAGGTCGTTGAAAGTCCCTTCCTGTCCCCCTTCTCCGCTGGCTCCGTTGTCGCCGACGACGAAAAGGATCAGAGTGTTTTCAATCTCTCCGGATTCTTCGAGTGAAGTGATCAGGCGGCCGATCTCGTGATCGGTGTGCGCCATGAATGCGGCATAGTTCTCCATGAGTCTCGACGCAACTTTCTTCGCGTCTGCCGACAGATCATCCCAAGAAGCGATTTCGGAAGGGCGAAGAGTTGCAACGGAATCGCTTGGAATGATGCCCTGTTGACGCTGGCGTGAGAACGTCAACCTGCGAAGGCGATCCCAGCCAAACTCGAATTCCCCTTTGAACTTCTCTCGCCACTCTGCTGGAGCATGGTGCGGGGCGTGACATGCTCCCGGTGCGAAATAAGTGAACCAAGGGCGATTCGGTTTCGCTGCTTTTGTGTTGTGAATCCAGGCGATTGTTTCGTTGGTCAGATCCGTTGTGAGGTGATATCCCTCTGCTGCGGATTTTGGCTGTGAGACCGGTGACGAATTGCGGTACAGCGTTGGGGAGTACTGATTCGCTTCGCCCTGATTGAAGCCATAGAAGTAACCGAAGCCGAGTCCGGACGGCCAGCGATCAAACGGGCCTGCGGGACTGATCTCTGATTCCGGAGTGTTGTGCCATTTTCCAAAGCAGGCTGTTGCGTAACCATTCCCCTGCAGGATCTGGGCGATAGTGGCAGCTTCGCGCGGAATGATGCCTGTGTAGCCAGGGAACCCGGTGGCCATTTCGGTAATGACACCAGAGTTGACCGTGTGATGATTCCGACCGGTCAGTAACGCCGCACGAGTCGGAGAGCACAGTCCGGTCGTATGGAATCGACTATATCTCAGTCCATTCGCAGACAGCTTGGCCAGATTGGGAGTCGGAACTGGCCCGCCAAATGGGGTCGTCATTCCGAAACCGACATCATCCAGCAGAATGAGGAGGATGTTGGGAGCATTTTCCGGAGCTTCGGGAAGCTGAGGGTAATCAGGAATTGACCCCTTCAACGTCTCTTCGACTCGTCCCTGAAATGGAGCAGGAAATTGAGGAAGTACGTTCTTGTTTCCCTGAGCGAAAGCAACGGAAGTCAAGATGAAAAGCAATGCAGGAAACGACAGAGCGATTTGGCGAATCATGGCAGGTCGTCAATTGAAGAATGAAGTGAACGGTGCTGCTGCAGAGGTCACAGCAGCAAAGGTTTGTCGGAGACGATCAATTCGTCTTTGCAAGAAGGACTTGCCGAGAGAATAAAAAGCGGTTGGGAGCCCTCGTTGAGAAGGACCTGTTCGTAGAGATCCTAATCTGGTCTGGACCAGAATGACAACCGGTGTCAGGAGGCGTTCCCAGAATTCACGGCTTTTTAATCCAAACTCGGTCTGTTTTAAACGTGCGGCGCGTGGAGAATGATGCAAAAGAATGGAAATCGGTAAGGTGGGGCGACCGACTTGTTCCCCTCACTTAGAAGGGCGTTTGTTAACGATAATTGACAGCTGTATTTAGCTGCGGCAGATTATCGTTAACTTCTGCAGCTCACCGGTTGCCAGCTTTGACGAATGCAATTCACTGAAAAAGGAACCGCATTCGCCAACTGGTTCGTCTGATGATCTCGATCAGTGCACTGTTTGCATGCGAATCGGCAGTTGGCGTGCGATGTTCGAGAGAGACGTCACTGTCTTCTTAGTGTTTCGCTTGCTGCGTCAGGAGGTCACGGATCTGAATGAGCAATTCCTGATCTTTGGTCAACGGAGCTGGAGCCTCTGGTTCCTTCGGAGCTTCTGTGCGACTCTTCATGATCCATCCCAGAAACTTCTTGATGAAGATGAACAGCGCGAAGGCCACTATCACGAAGTTCAGGACATCAGCAAGAAACAGACCAACTGGAATGGGGTGCCCGTTGAATGCTGGAGCCCATTTTTCATACCCCCCAGTCTGAGGAGTGACAGAGCTGATCAGCGGCATAATGATGTTCTTGACCAGCGAACTGACGATCCCCCCGAAGGCACCGCCAATGATCACCCCGACTGCGAGATCGACGACATTCCCTTTGAACGCGAAGGCTTTGAATTCGTCCAGCAGTGACCAACCGACTTTAGTTGGATTGATATTTGGAAAACGCGATTTCTCGTTCATGTGGAAGACTCTTTACGTGTGATGAGTGGAAAATGAAAACGGCCGTCCGAATGATCGATCCGCTGTGGCGCTGCCCTTTCACTTATCATGAAGGCAGATATGTCTGTTTCAAGCGCGAAACAGGAGTGTCACAGGACAATGTGCGAGGAGAATAGAAGAAGACTGACCTTGCGAACAATGTGTTCGTCACAGGATTCTTCGTCGAGTCCGCATCTGAATTCTGAAATTCGATTCAGAGGACATCACGCATTCGCAGGCGTCGATTCAGCAGGTTGAGGGGGCGTTGCCTCTGTGCCCCAGCGATTCGCGAGCACCCCGCAAATGATCAGCTGAAGTGGGTGGTAAATCATGATCGGAAGCAGAATCAATCCCAGCCCGGGATGAGATCCGAACATCAGTTGGGCCATGGGAATTCCGGTCGCGAGCGACTTTTTCGACCCGCACAGGACTGCGGTGATCTTGTCTTCGCGGCTCAGGTGCAGCGTCGAACAGATCCCGCTGACTGACCAGAAGATGCTGTAAAACAGAGCAACCGACAATGGGAATGTCACCATCACGGGAAGCAGTCCGTTTTTCGTCCAGACTTCCATCACAAATGAGTCGCAGAAGGAAGTGTAGACGAGGAGGAGGATTGTAGTCCGGTCGACAGTGCTGACGAACGGCTTGTGCCGTTTGACCCAATCGCCAAGCCAGGGGCGTGAGAGTTGTCCGACGACGAGGGGAAGAACAAGCCACATGCACAGATTCAACATCACCGAGCCCATTGAACCGGAGGCGGCGGATGTATCGGCCGCGATGCTCATCCAGAGCGGAGTGAAGAGAATGCCGAGCAGACTGGAGATCGTTGCGTTAAAGACTGCAGCAGGGACGTTCCCTTTGGCAATGGCAGTTAATGCGACGGATGTCGAAACCGTTGAAGGCAACGCGCAGAGATAAAGAATGCCGATTCGCAGATCGACAGGGAGTTGATTTGCAGTTGAGAAATAGATCGCCGTTCCGACGATCGGGAATAGCAAGAAGACACACGACTGTATCAGCAAGTGCAGCTTCCACTGCATCATTCCGGCGCGCATCGCTGGAAACGAGATGCCGACTCCGTGCAGGAAGAAGATCAGCGCGACACCGCCGTTGGTGATTAACTCGGGATGCAGCCACCCGCCGTCGGCACCCGGCTCTGGAAACAACCAGGCCAGAATGACAGCGATCACCATGCCGATCAGGAACCAGTCGGCCTTTTTCTTTTTCATGATGGCAGGGAAATCTGAGTCGGTTCAGCGAGAAATTGTTGAGCCGGAATCGACGTGCTGCGGAATCGAGCTTAGGACGGTCGCATCATCACAGACAACCAGTCTGGTTTCAATGCGGAGAAAGACATTCATTCTTCTCGATGCGGATTCATCTACACCTCGTCATCTCGCAAGAATTCTTAACAAGCGAGACTCGCTGTCCCTCAGTCATTGCCGTATAACTTGCACGTATCAAAGTTTGCTGACACGACTGGAGGAAGGTCTATGCGGATTCAAGTGTTGAGATACTGGTTTGCGGCGCTCTTCGCGTTGAACCTTGGTCAAACTGCGACTGCGGATGTTCGGCTTCCGCAGTTCATGAACAGCCATATGGTGCTGCAACGCGAGCTTCCGATTCCTCTTTGGGGCTGGGCAGACCCCGGCGAGAGTATCACTGCCACGCTCGGAACGGACACCGCCACTGCGAAAGCAAATGAAAAAGGCGAATGGCGATTGTCGTTCCCTGCTCGTTCTGCGAGTCGCGAGCCGGTGAAATTGACCGTGAGCGGAAAGAACAAGCTCAGCTTCGACGATATTCTGATTGGCGACGTGTGGCTCTGTTCCGGTCAGTCGAATATGGAATGGACTGTCGACAGAAGCTCGAACCCAGCAGAAGAAATTGCTGCAGGAAATCATCCTCTCATTCGCCATGTCAAAATTCCGCGAATCACCTCTGGTGTTCCTCGAAATGATGTCGAAGGCAAATGGGAAGTCTGCTCTCCAGAGACTGTCGCGAAGTTCACCGCCGTCGGCTACTTCATGGCCCGTAAGCTTCAGCAGGAACTCAATGTCCCCATCGGGTTGATCAATTCTTCCTGGGGCGGAACGCGTATCGAACCATGGGTTCCACCAGTCGGGTTTGCAGGTGTTGCGGAGTTGAAAGGAATCGCTGACGAAGTCGCACGCCGCAATCCAGACAGCCCTGCTTACAAGAAAGCGTTTCAAGCTTACCTGAAAGCATCTGAAGACTGGTTGAAGAACGCGAAGGCCACTGCCGAGGCAGGTAAAGAAGCGACTGCTGCCCCAGCCTTCCCTGCTGAGCTGAAACTCTACTCAGCAGTTGGCGAACCGACTGCACTCTACAACGCGATGATTCACCCTCTCGTCGGTTGGCCGATTCGTGGAGCCATCTGGTATCAAGGGGAATCAAACTCCTCCGAAGGAATGCTTTATCGAGCAAAGATGCAGGCGCTGATCGAAGGTTGGCGGAAAATTTGGGGACAGGGAGACTTCCCGTTCTACTTTGTGCAAATTGCTCCATACAATTATGGGCATGCTGATCACGTTCTCGCAGAGTTCTGGGAAGCTCAAGCAGCATCAGCGGAACTTCCGCAAACCGGCATGGCCGTCATTTCTGATATCGCGACATTGGGCGACATTCATCCACCTAACAAGCAGGATGTCGGTCTGCGACTGGCTTTCCTGGCGTTGAAGAATAACTATGGGAAAGCAGACGTCGTCGCTACCGGGGCGACATTCAAATCAGTCACTCCAAAGGGCGAAAAGCTGATCGTCACGTTCGAAAATACAGCTGGCGGTTTGCAGTCTCGAGATGGGAAACCATTGAACTGGTTCGAGATCATTGGCCCAGGTGTCGGGTGGACAAAAGCAGATGCCACCATCAATGGCGATACTGTCGTATTAACGGCCTCTGGAGTGACGCAACCAACCGCAGTGCGATTCGCCTGGCATAAGCAGGCGGAACCAAACCTGATGAATGGAGCCAAGCTCCCGACATCAGCATTTCGGGCTGGTGACGTTCCCAAAGTGAACTTCCTTCCACAGATTGAAGAAGCCAAGAACTATAAATTGGCACTCGATATCGATCTGCAGAAGTTGGGGCCAACCATTGCCTACGATGAGGATCACCGAGGCCAGCTCAATGGAGCATTCGACCGCGTCGCGTATCTGCTGGAACTGCAGACAGGCTCAGCGCCGCCACAATTTGTTTATGCTTCGATGAACGCGTTCACCAAAGACGCGAGCAAGATTGGAATTCCAACAGTCGAATCAAAGGCAGTTTTTCAACAGCTGGTGGAGAAGCTGACAGTTGTTTCCAACGTCGCAGGGATTGAAAATGTCGTCGATTCGGATGGGGGAAACATCGAGTTTTGGCCGCATAACTATGGGGCTGCGAATGGCGCCAACGTCCCCGGAGCATCCGCAACGATCTACGATTTTGGTGACACCTACTCTGCGCCGGTCGATGGCTATGGCTCGATGCAGGTTCACAATTACAAAGCGAAGCAGACCTTGTTTGCGATCAACGCCTGGAAGTCAGGCCCCAACGCCAACATCGGCATCGGGAACAGCCCCGGCGAGCAACGGGACTGGACCTTCACGCCAAACGCAAATAGTTATTCCCTGAAACGACTCCGCGTTTTGGTCCGACCGATTCAGTAAACCTTCCCAATGACGTTTCTCAAGCGTGCACAATTGATGAGTCTTGCCAGAGAGCGGTGCTGAGTAGGTTCAAACTCAATCGGATGAAGAGCAAATGCCGTAGTGAGGTCATGATGATCTCGCTACGGCATTTTTTGTGCTCGGAGAGTTCTGTCACTCTGCAAATCAAATCGATGCCCTACTACCAGAGTTCTGATCTACACTATTCGAGCACTCTTTACTTTCTTGGTAACCGAGCTTGAACTTCCCCAGACAGACTGCAATCACCGTAGCAAAAAAGAGAACTGTCAACATGCGCAGCGGATGGCTCACCCACCACTTCGACGGATTGAAAATTTCGAACAACGTCGATGATCCGAGAACGCTGAAGTCAGCGATTTCCCCGTTGATCAGATAGAGGAAGACACTTGTCAGAACGAACGCGAGACAAATGACAACGGTGAGGAAAATGGTTCCCACCAATATTCCACTGAACAGGCCGTATAAGCTTCCCCAGATTATTGAAGTGACACGTTTGAGCCAGCTTTGCTTCTCCACTGCTGGATTGAAGAGGCGATAGATTAAATCAATCACAATTCCGAATGAGACGGTGATCACAATCATAGTTGCAATCGAAAGACAGATTTCCATCGTCATCCCTCGTGTGTGAGCTGCGGTTGCAATTGGATTCAGATGCGATTGGAAATTGCATGAAGCCCAATAGGTCCAAATGGGTTTACTTCGAGAGAATCCAGCGAGTCACTCTTCTGGAATGTTTCAATGATTGGCTTATCGGATATTACAGATTGTGGGTACGAGGTGAAATGGAATGCTCTGAGCAATAAATAAAAAGGCCGCCACGGGATCAAGTTGACCTCGTGGCGGCTCCCCCACAGTGCATTCATCATGCACTTGCTGTAGGTGTGAACTCTTAGGTTCCGAGCGTTCGTTGACTCTGGTGATCGCCGTTGACGCTACATTTGCGGCGACTTCTTACTTGCCGCAGCGGACAAGAAGAGGACGATGATCGCGCCAAGCACCGACATCAACATGTTTGCTGGCTGAAGAAGGTCTCCTCCTCGAACAAGCGATGTGAGAAAGCCCCCAGCAAATGATCCCACAATCCCCAGGACCATGGTTGCCATCCAACCCATCTTTTGCTCGCCGGGCATGACCATCCGAGCAATCAGTCCAACAAAGATTCCGAAAAAAATCCAGGCGACCATTGCGGAAATAGTACTCATCTCATTTCTCCTGCGTGCACTTCACATCGAGTCATTGATGTAGGGGGAATCCGCACTTACGCATTCAGAAACACATCTAGCAGCATTCTTCAATGCGGTCATGGTATTGACTGCGAATTGCGAACAACATATTTCCAGACCCAATACTCACTTCAGAAGTCCAGATGTCCGGGATTCTGCTGAGTGGCGAAATCACAGCCCGAATCAGCTTTAGTGAGTTGGCCCGAATTCACCTTTTGAATGACGTTCATGCAGATGTCGTTCCAAGAGTTTCACATTTCTTAAATTGGCGCGCCAGGCGACGTCAAACAGGTCTCCAACCACAGGAATTGAGCCAGCAGAAACATCGACAAGGATGTTCAGCAGCATCTGGCGAATCGCTGAACGAGGAACGTCCAGTTGCAGTGCGAGATAAACCACATAGGCTGATAACGCACCAGTTGCGACTTCGCCGATCCCGGGAATCATCCCGATAATTGCGTCCCAGCCGACGCGAATCGAAGTTCCGGGAATGACAAACCGGTTGTCGAGCGCGAGTGCCAGCGCACGAATTCGCTTCAGAATCGCCAGTTCCTCTGCCTTTGTCAGCTTACGCTTTGCTCGCGTGGCGGCCTTTGAACCCATTACCACCTGGAAGTCATTGATACGAGTGAGATCGAGTTCCATGGTCCCCTCCTCTATTTCTCTCCGATTGTCCCTGATACCGGGATCTCGGCTTGCTTTTAACACACCTGACGTCGTGAACTTATGAGCGATAGGTTTCTACAATTTGATCAACACTGAGTGCTCAAAACTGAGTGTTCGGCATGCGATGTGATCGCGGAACACTGAGTCTCAAAATGCGTGATCAAGCAAGTAGCGAAGTTCCGAATCTGTGAATTGCATCATCTTGAGACGCTGATTCTTGGAGCGTTCGGAAACCAGTCCCTTTTCTGTTCAGGGAGTTCCGAAAAATGAGTCTAGTTGCTGTAAGTCTGCGACTCGTGAATAAGGCAGTTCACATGGTGGAATGTGCAGCGTTTCCATTACTGGCAAGTTAAGGAGTTGGCATCGTAATTGCCTTGTTAGATCCAGTGGCCTTGTTGCATAGGTGCAGAAGCAAAAATCAGACGAATAAGGAAATGAATCATGCCACTGGAAACAACAACGAATCTTTGTAAGGAAACGATCAATCAATTGGAGGAATTAATCCAAATAAACATCGATAGCCGGGACGGCTTTCATCATGCCGCTGGTGCAATTGAAGACATGACATTGCACTCAATGTTCGAAGCACTTGCTCAACAGCGAGACGAACAGGCTCATCAGCTTTCAGGTTATGTTCAGATGAACCATCGCACGCCGTCGATGCGTGGAACACTGGCGGCATCGCTTCATCGCGGGTGGATGAATATTCGCGAAGCACTCACCACCAACAATCTGCTCACAGTGCTCTCCGATCTGGAACACGGTGAAGACCTCATCAAGGAAGCGTATGAACACTCCCTGAAGGTCACCGAAGGAAGTGCTGTGAACGACGTTTTGCTTCACCAGTTTGCTCAGGTGAAATCTGCCCACGATCGAATTCGCGACTTGCGTGACGAGCACCGCGCCGCAGCCAACGGGTAAATTTCCGTGGCAATCAAGCGGTCATCCGCTGCCGACATTACGGTCGCATTGTGATTCGCACGAGAGTCCTGTGAACCGATCGCTGCG